>CAZCXB010000054.1:0-11476 GCA_964502485.1 uncultured Muribaculaceae bacterium
CCCCCTATTATGTCCATCGCAGGAATAATATCAAACTCTCGTCTGTTATCTTTATTGGTTTTCATCTACTGTATGTTTTTGACTGTAAATATCTATTACAATTTTTAAGTTATCCTTTTTGGAACCAAATTATTAGACTCTGTTTAACTCAAAGAAATTCTTCAAGAATCTCTCTCCTGTATCCCCACTTTTTTCCGGATGAAATTGTGTTCCGTAAAAATTTGATCGATTAAGTGAGCTGGAGAATGAATTTGAGTAATCTGTCACTGATATTGTGTTTTCGTTAATATCCGGAGCATAGGTGTGAACAAAATATAACCACTCTCCCTCTTCTATCCCTTCATAAAGTGGTCCCTTACCTCTTAATACTCTGTTCCATCCCATATGAGGTATCTTAACCCCTTCACCTTTAATCTTAACGACCCTGTTTCCGAATATACCTAGGCCCAGTGTATCCCCCTCTTCACTAAAGCTGCACATAACCTGCATGCCTATACAGATTCCGAGCACCGGGCAACTTAATTTGTTTAGGATATGAGTGAGTGATCTTGCCTCAATCTCTCTCATTACAGATGTTGCCTCTCCTACACCGGGAAGAATTACAAAATCTGCTACGGATATAATCTGTGGGTCGGAGGTTACAACTATTTCGCTACAATGCTTTTCAACAGCATTACATAAAGAGAAGATATTGCCTGTTCCATAATCTACTATTGCTGTCATATGCTCTATATTATCCCTTTGCTGCTGGGTATTTGATAATCGCTAATCTTGTTTGACATGGCAATCCTCAAAGATCTTGCGAATGCTTTAAAAATTGCCTCGGCCTTGTGGTGATCACTCTCACCTGTTGCCTTTATATGGAGTGTAAATTTTCCTGACGATGAGAGTGTCGAGAAGAAGTGGCGAAACATTTCACAGGGAAAGCTCCCCACCTTATCTCCTTTAAAAGATGCCTCCCACACAAAGTAGGGGCGACCTCCAAAATCAATAAGCACCTCTGCCCTTGATTCATCCATTGGTAGAACAAAACCATAACGGTTATATCCGCTCTTAAGGGATATGAGATTCGATAGTGCCTCTCCTAATAGTATTGCCACATCCTCAATTGTATGATGCGCGTCTACATCAAGATCTCCAAGGGCTTCAACCTCCATTTTAAGGCCAGAGTGTAATGCTATCTGGTCCAGCATATGATCCAGAAAGCCTACTCCTGTTGAGAAGTACGAGGATAGGTCTCCATCTGGGAATAGTCTGACATTGACTCGTGTCTCTCCCGTCACTCTTGTAAATTGTGTGTAACTTGATTTAGCCTCTATCTCCCCTGAAGTTAGAACAGAGATAAGCTTCTCATTCTCGTTTGGCTTCCCTATGGTAACTCTTAACATTCCCTCACATCCCGGTTCGTCACCTCTGTATCTGACAACTATATTATTATCAAGCAATCTGTTGAATATCTCTTTTGCATTCTCAAACTTTACAAGCAGGAAATTGGAATCACTCGGATATACACAATTTACACAATCAATAGATTTGAGTTGCTCAGATAGCCTCTCTCTTTCCATAAGTATATTTGAAACAATATTTTGCCTGTTTTCATTGATGCTTTTTAATGCAAGATCCTGACTTACTTTACTTATGTTGTAAGGATATTTGATTCTATTTAGATATGAGACAATTATCTTTGATGAAATTAAAAACCCTACCCTAATCGCCGCCATTCCACTTGATTTTGACAGAGTTCTAAGAACAGCAAGATTTTGATAACTATTTACAAAAGATGCATATCCGGGATCGTTGGAAAAATCTATATATGCCTCATCTACCACTATTACACCACTAAAATTGTTAAGTAAATAGTTAATCTCCTCTTTTGCAAGCAGATTACCGGTGGGATTATTGGGTGAGCAAAGAAAAATAATCTTACTCTTTTCGTCACAACTACTAAGAACAGCCTTGCTATCGAGTGTAAAGTCATTGTTCAGTCTCACCTCTCTGTATTCAACATCATTAACCGATGCGGCAACCCTGTACATACCGTAAGTAGGAGATATCGAAACTACATTATCAACCCCCGGATTACAGAAAACTCTAATAAGCAAATCAATCGCCTCATCACTACCATTCCCCACAAAAATATTCCCCGAAACAAGCTTTTCGCCAACAAGCTCATCGCCAACAACCGGGTTCTCAACAACCGGGGTCTGACCCCCATTTGCGCAAATGGGGGTCAGACCCCGGTTGTTTATTGGGTTGAATGTTTGGTTCAGTTTTCTTGCATATGCCTCTTTCAGTGTTATTTGATGTGGATCGGGGTAGCGGTTAAATCCTGTATTGTATGGACTCTCGTTTGCGTCGAGAGAGATTGCATTTTTTAAACCGCACTCATCTCTTGCTGTTGAGTATGGTTTGAGCTCTCTTACACTCTTTCGTACAAGTGAATCAAAATCTGTTGTCATATTTTTCATTACTGTTTGGATTTTTATTGATGCCTAATATTTTTTCTACTCTGATCTCTGCCGCTCTTTTGTGCCCATACAGCGATTCGCTATCTGCCATTTTGGCAATTATTGGAGCTAACTTAAGAATCCCTTTTTGACTAATCTCTTGATATGTAATTTTATGCAAAAAGCTATCTAAAGTAACACCCGACGAAGAGACGGCCCACCCACCTGTTGGAAGTGTATGGTTGGTACCCGAAGCATAATCCCCGGCACTCTCAGGCGAGTAGTTCCCGATAAATATACTTCCGGCGGCTCTTATTCTATTTGCTATTTCCCATGGATTTTTGGCAGATATAATGAGATGTTCGGGAGCATATCTATTGGCGAACTCTACTATTTGGTCTCTGCTGCTAATTATTATTACCCTGCTTTTTGATAAAGAGCCCTCTATCTCCTTTTCGCGTCCTATCTCATCTCGCATTATATCGAGAGACTCAATTACTACATTTGCAGTATTGATTGTATCACAAACCAGAATTACCTGAGAATCAATTCCATGTTCGGCTTGAGAAAGAAGATCTGCAGCAACAAAATCCGGATCACAACTGCCATCGGCAATAACCATCAACTCAGATGGCCCTGCGACCAAATCTATGCTTACATCATTTGATATCAGCTGCTTAGCTGCAGTTACATATTGGTTTCCAGGACCAAAGATCTTATCTACCCGTTTGATTGATTCCGTCCCATAAGCCATTGCAGCAATTGCCTGTGCACCTCCTACCATAACAATGGTATCTATCCCTGTTATACTTGCAGTATAGGCTATCTCGGGAGATATCCCGCCACTCCTGTCAGGAGGAGTGAAGAGGATTATCTCCCGACATCCTGCAATCTTTGCAGGAACAGCCAACATTAGAATAGTAGAAAAAAGTGGAGCAGTACCTCCAGGAATATAGAGACCTACTCTCTCAATAGGCAAAGAGCGCATCATGCACCTCACTCCGGGAAATGTAATAATATCAATATCTTTTGGCAACTGAGCCCTATGGAATTTCTCTATATTTAATCTTGCTGTCTCTATTGCACTTTTAAGATCCGGATCTATTAATCTGTCGCACTCGCTTATAAATTTGTTATCTGCGAAGAGTGAGCTCAGTTTAACATTATCAAATTTGTATGTTAAATTAAGAAGAGCGGCGTCTCCATTCTCCCTTACCTCTCTGATAATTTCTCTCACCTCTTCATATACCCTCCCCGGCTGTTCTTCGGAGGGTCTTTTAATCAGATCTCCCCATAGGAGTCTGTCCGGTTCTGAATATATTTTCATACACAAATATTTATTCGTTAATCACTCTCTAACTTTAAGGGAGTATTTTTTCAAGTGAAAGTACAAGAATTCCCTCTGCACCAATAGCTTTAAGACTCTCCATCTTTGACCATAGATTCTTTTCATCAACAACAACGTGAATTGAACACCACCCTTTTTGTGCAAGCGGAAGAATAGTGGGACTTCTCATTCCCGGAAGAATCATCGCAGCCTGAGATATCATATCCTCAGGAAGATTCAGTAAAAGATATTTCATCCCTCTACTCCTCTCTACAGATTCAAAACGAGAGACAATCTGATTTACCACCTCACGCTTTTCTTCGGAAATAGAGGGGTTGGCAATAAGTACTGCTTCAGAATAAAAGACACTCTCTACCTCCTTAAGGCCATTGGTTACAAGAGTACCTCCGGAGCTGACTATATCAAAAATTGCATCTGCCATTCCAACTGATGGAGCCACTTCCACAGATCCTGTAATCCTATGTATCCGGGCATCAATCCCTCTCTCTTTGAAAAATCTCTCCAATATTGATGGATATGAAGTTGCTACAATTTTCCCGTTAAAATAGTCTAATCCTGTATATTGCTCCTGTTTTGGAATAGCAAGAGATAATCTACATTTGCTAAACCCCAATCTGTGCACCACGTCTGCCCTCTCCATCTTCTCCTCTACCTCATTCATCCCAACAATGCCAATGTCAGCAACACCCATAGCTACAGCACCCGGGATATCGTCATCCCTCAGGTATAATACCTCAAGCGGAAATTCTCCACACTTTGCCAGCAACTTTCTTTTACCCTCTTCAACCGAGAGTCCCGACTCAGAAAGAAGTTTAATACTCTCTTCACTTAGGCGTCCTTTAGCCTGAACAGCAATTCTTATCATAAAATATCGTAATTAAAATAAAAAAAGAGGGCCTACCATCCGGTAAGCCCTCTTAAACTAAATATATCTAAATTGTTATCTCAAATATACAAATAGCCCTTTCAGCCCACCGGAAACCTGCAGATGATGATGATGTACTGAATGTATATTTGAATAGAAATTCATTTCGCTCTTTTTATCGGTGGCAAATATAGAGTAAAAAAACTTTTAAAATCAAAATTTTCTCTGATTTTTTTAATAAACATGAATACTTCCTTGTGCTGCAGGAAGATAATTAACACCTATCCATGTAATCATCAAGATTATAAAAGATATCGGTAAAAGCCACAAAATATATTTAACCGGATACTGTTTCAATCTCGAATGAATATAGACTAGATAGGAAGATGCTGTAATGAATGCCCAAACCTCTTTGGGATCCCACGTCCAATAGTCTCCCCAAGCCTCTTTTGCCCATATTGCACCCATAAGCATCCCAAGCATAAGAAGTCCGAAGCCTATGTATACCAAATTATCAATCAGAGGTATCAGTCGGTTTTTACCTTTTCTTAACTCGATGATAGCAATGATTGAAGCAATTGTAGCGGCACCAAGCATTGCATAGGAGAGGATATAGACAGTTACATGGGGAATAAACCATACACTCTGTAGTGCCGGCATTAGATTAGTTGTGTGAATTTCTGGCTTAAGAAGATTTATAAATATAAAAACTCCTGAAACCAAAACACTATAACCCATCATCCATCTGTATCCCCAATGTAAATAGGTAAAAAAGCCTGCCACAACCAGGAAAAAAGAGTACCACAATCGAGTCTCCCCTATAGTTCTGAGAGGTGGGTGTCCAAGATATTTCCATAGAGCTGCTATAAAAAAAGCAAAGATTAAAATCCCGGTTAAAATAAAAGCATTACCGATCCATCTTCTCTTAAAGAGGTATAGAGAGGTAGTGCCAAAAACCCACAAAGAGAGTGAACCGAAGGCAAAATATATAAAGTGTTCCCAGTTCATCTTTTACCTCCATTCCAGATTAGTGCAACAGATCCCATAAGCATCAAAATAATACCCAAGAGAGCAGGAATAAACCATGGGTCGTATACTAGTTCAAAAACAGACCAATCAGAGTCCTTACCCATTTGCGAATTGTAGGAGTGCTGATATATTTTCCAGCTACCCAATGTTAAAGGATGATTTACCATAACGCTGTCTGTTATAGTTTTGCCTGATTGAGAATAGACCTCAACTCTTGAGATAAAACGTTTCGGTTCCGGAAAAGTCATCGCAATTGTATACTTTTCTGTCAGATTATATGTTTTATGATTTTGAAAAATGTTACCGCAAGTTATCCATCCTTTGGATACTTCATTATCTATTGAATTAGTAACACTTATATATGTCATAGGAGCATATCTTGGGAGATTTACAAATGAGTCAACAGTGACTCTCCAATCCATAAAGAGAGCCGAAGCGCCCTTTATGCTCTCTAAGTAAACCTCTTTACCAAGAGGCATGGTCTCACCGGTTAATCTGTCTACTACAGCAATCTTGGGAGGATACTCTTCAAGAATAAAATCTTCAAGATAGATAGCAATAGGTAACTCCTTAATATTATCTTTATTAGTACTCCCGGAGAGCTCTCCCCTCCACTCTGTTCCACCCTCATTAACCCTCATAAAGTATCTTGACTTATCTGCAGAGCCTGGCCCTGCAGAGAATAGAAGAATAAGAAGTCCGGCATGGTTTAGTATAAACGGGATATCTCCCCCCTTAAAACTCTTGATTCGATAAGATATAACAGCAGTAAGATTTACAATAATCATAAGGTAAATCAAAACAAAAGGCCAAGAGATCTTTACCATATTCCCGGGAATCAGCCCCATATAGAGAGCTGCCAACGAAACAACGATAAGAAGTATCACAGATAAAGAGCCTGATGATACCCTTTTAAGGGAAGCTCTTCTTACAAAAAAGAGAGCAATCAGCGGAATAAGAAGTAAAACGTTTACAGGGAATGCCAAAAAAGCCTTGTCAAAGCTACCGGTTAGTAACTGTAAAGCAATCCCGGCAACTATAACTCCGGAAACGACTACAACCTCCTCTATAATAATCTTTTGTTCTCTTTTGCCTTTACTAACCATTCCGGTACTACTGTTGCTGTGAATCTATCTTTATCCTCTCTTAGTTTAGTCATATCAAGACCAATATATCTCTGAGCACTCTCTTTTGTTGAGATATCGGGCTGAGGGATACTCTCCTTAACCCCCATCTGAGAAAGTATTTTATGAATCTCAAGCTGAGCCTGATAACTCTTATCAAGACTATGAGCAAGGATACGCTGAGTCTCTACAGGAGCATGAAACGATGCTCCGTGGGAGGCAACAGCAAAATCCCATCTCCACTGAGCAGCCCTGATAAGTTTTAAAACAGGTTCCATCATTTTGGCAGATGCACCTTGATCCCATGCAAATTTTGCAGCAATATGTGCCTTTACCAGCTCATTCTCAACTCTATCTCTTGTTTCAAGAATCTTATCCTGATACTCATATACATACTTTAGTAGGTTCTCCTTGCTATCTCGGTGACAAGTCTGGCAGGTTCTGTCGATATACATAAGAGGAGAGGTAACGTGGTGATCACTATATTTAATTGCTCCATCAGATTTATACGGCATGTGACAATCAGCACATGATAGTCCTCTCTGAGCATGCGGCCCCATAACAAACAATTCGTAATCAGGATGCTGAGCCTTAAGCATTGGGGCTCTGCTTAGAGTATGAATCCAGTCAGAGTACTCTGCCTCATCGTAATATTGCTCCATCTGTTCAACTGTTAATCCCTTATCCCATGGAAATGTAAGATATTTACCATCTCCCTTAAAGTAATACTCAACATGACATTGAGCACATGCAAGTGACCTGCGCTCTTGAATAGTGCTCTTGTCTATATCTTTGCCCATACGTGTAAAAGCCTCACTAAGAGCTGGCCTGGAAATGGCAATGTTCATATTATCGGGATTGTGACAATCTGCACACCCTATAGGATTTACAACCTCACAACCGAAGTGAGACCATTTGGCCTTATAAAAATTTTCAATACCCACCTCTGCCATAAGTCTGGGTACATCCGGACTTTTACATGCCCAACATGTTGCCGGTTGCAAATTTTGCTCCTCGGTAAAAGGGGCTCCCGTGCGAAGGGTATTAACAACATCATCAACTGCATAAGAGTGACCCCTTGGTGCACTGTAGTCTCTAGAGAATGCATATCCGGCCCAAAGAACAACCATCTCCGGCCTCTGCTCCAGTATATCTACAAAAGTGTTTCCGTTGTGCTTACTCTCAAAGTTCATCTCCTTTGTCTTCTTCCATGTCTCGTACTCACGGGGATAATTCTCTCCCCATATCTCACTTCTTGATTCTATCCCCGTAATCTGAACTCTTTTATTATTAAAAAGAGTAGCAATCTCCGCTCTTCTCTCGGTAACAGATGCGGCAAGGAGGCCAAGAAGAAAAACAGCAACAATGGTTCCTGCAAACAGAGTCCACATAAATGCAGCCCTGTGTTTTTCGAAGAATAGTTTTATTTTCATAGAGTCTTAGTGTTATTTCTTCATTCTTTTCTTTAACCACTCCGGAACAGGTGATTCCGGAAGAGGAACAATCGCATTAGGACTCATTGCAAGATTTGAAATGATTCCGTGCGGTACATCTCTGTGACAATCCCAACATGCTCTTGCCTCTCCCTTCTCTACCTGAGAATATTTGACCATTCCGGTTTTTACAAACTCGGTATTGAGCATTGTGTGACATCTGATACAATTCTCCATTATTGCACCATAGCTTTCAGATCTTGGTCTTATCACCTGTGGCTCAGCCCTAAAAGTAAAAACAGCAGCATGATAGAGCCCATCTTTAGCCTTAAAGGCATATCCTCTTACAAAATTGTCCTGTGGAACATGACAGTCATTACAAGTTGCCCAAGGCTGGTGTGAACTCTTTTGCCAGGATTGATAATAGGGGGCCATAATGTGGCAGTTAACGCAGGCAGAGGGATCATCTGTAAGATAGGAGGCCATTCTGGACATGTAAACCAGATAGAGGAAAATTCCGCTCAATATAC
Organism: uncultured Muribaculaceae bacterium; assembly: GCA_964502485.1. GTDB lineage: Bacteria > Bacteroidota > Bacteroidia > Bacteroidales > UBA932 > Bact-08. The sequence continues at coordinate 8,777 of CAZCXB010000054.1, forward strand.
CAAGAAGTATAATTAGAGGAATATGAAGTTGCCGGGGAAATGCTCTTTCCATAGGCTAATGTTTAAAGGTCAGTATAGCAAATATAAGAATCTTTTATCTTATTTGCTATTTTTAAACTGATATCCCGTTTCATAATCAAGATCTATTGCAGACAACCCCTCATCCATCCATTTTGGCATTGGATCACCTTTTAGATAGTGGTTAAAAAACTGCATCATCCGTATCTGAAAATCTATTTTATTGCTTAGTTTTTGAGGCCAGTGAATCTCTCCTGTATAGTTTAAAAGCCAAACCGGCTTCTGCAATCTTTTTAAAGCAACAAAGTACTCTATACCCTGATACCATGGAACATGGCCATCCTGATCGTTGTGCATAATTAGAATTGGAGTCGTCACCTTGTCCATTGTAAAGAGAGGAGAGTTCTCAATATATCTAAGAGGGGACTCCCAGGGGGTCTTCCCTATTCTACTTTGCTGATGCTCATACTGAAATGATCTGTTAAGGCCTGTTCCCCATCGTATTCCGCCATATGCACTAAACATATTAACAACAGGCGCACCAGACTCGATTGCCGCAAACAGATTTGTTCTTGTTGCAAGATAGGCAACCTGATACCCACCCCAGCTATGGCCCTGTGCACCGATTGCCTTAGGGTCAACAAATCCCATATTCAGTACGGCAGATATACCCGCCATAACAGCATTGAATGCACTCTCGCCGGGGTATCCCTCTTTATAAACAATATCCGGATTAAAAATCACATAACCGTTGCTGTTATAGAGATGATAATCTACTGTAGATCGGTGAGCTTCAGGTATTCTGTGCGAATGAAGATTAGAGGAGTTTCTATCATAGAAATTTACAATCATAGGGTACTTAACCAATGGGTCAAAGTTCTCAGGCAGATAAAGAACACCCTCAAGTTCTACTCCATCATAAGATACCCAACGGATTAACTCGGCACTACCCCAGATAAACTGATCTTTTTGCGGGTTAGCATCTGTAATCCTTGTAACCTTACTGAATTTACGGTCTGATAGTCGTATATCCGGGAACTCCTCAAAACTCTCTCTTGTAAAAATATATCGATCGCTACTCTTTGCCTTTACAGGCTGATTTAGCATAAAATCTCCCGAATAGAGAACAACAGGCTCTTTTCCATTGGAAGGCAAAAGCGAATAGTAGCCATACCCTTTGGTTATATTGTTGTACCCCGAAAGAATTATCTCACCCGAAAGATCAATGCTGTCAGCTACTGCCTGTATTGCATTTCGATAGGTTATCTTTTTATTCCATCCGTTTTGAGTAATGTTTACCGGAGCCTCCTTTGCCAAGGGGTCAACTCTCCAAATGTCATATTTATCATTTATAAGTATGTATCTATCCCCTGTGCTCCATCCCGACACAGAGTATGAAGATGGCCAGTCGGGTACATCGTTATCTGTATCGTACACCTTGATATCTCCGGGGTCAGTTATTTTAAATACTTCAAGCGTTGAAAGAGAGCACGTAAACCAGGCACTGTCCGGAGAGTTGTACCAGTAAAGATATTTTCCTCCCGGGGAGACCCTTACCTGACCCTCAATACCCTCTTTAACAAATGCACTTCTCTCAAGAAATGTATTAATTACAAAAAGGTCATACTTACCCCTGCCTTGCCACATCTGTTCAAGACGGTAATTAACATCTGAAAGGCCCACAACAATTGGAGAGTTACCCTTGTCTACAAGTCTGATTTCATGGATAAAATCATTAGCTATCTGATAAGACTCCCCCTTTTCAAAAGTATATACTGTAAGGTAACTCATTTCGGAGTCTCTCTTTTTATCTACAACCTGTTGAGTAAATTGTCTCTTCTCTTTCCAGTTCCAGATATGCACAACAGGAAAATCCTCTTTTGAGTATGTTGTATCTCTTACTCTCTTCTCTTGAGCTACTCCGTAGTAAAGCCTTGAACCATCCGGAGAGAACATGATATCTCTTTTTTCTGACACACCCTGCGAAATCTCTTTTACAATCCCATTATCATCTGTAACATACAATTTATTATCCGAGATAAAAGAGCTTTTGGATCCATCTTCCGAAATAGCAAGCTTAGAGACCTTGCCTTTTCCACTCCAAATTGTATCGGAAACCTCACTTTTGCAAGAGTAAAGCAAAACGGCACCATTGTTTGTAAACAACACTCTCATCCCTTTTGAGGAGATTGAGTACTCGGATGCCTTTCCGGCAACTACTCTCTTTTTTGAGCTTAGGCTCTCTATAACCAGTGATGAGTCAACCTTATGATATAGTATATGACCACTCCAATTCTCGGGAAGTGTGTAATTTTTCACCCCCTCAATAACAAGAACTCCCCTATCTTTTAGTGACAAGATGTGTAAAGAGCTCTTTTTACCTGAACCCCTTTTAAAAACCATATAGCCGGAGTCCTTATCAAAGGTAACCGTTGACGAAGAGTCCGATGAGAAGAGCTCTTTTCCTCTGTCGTTAAAAAGTTTCACTGTTGAACTGCCCTTCCAAGGTTCAATCTTGACTGCAATATAAGAGCCATCCGGAGATATCACACTCTCGGTTATTCTGTTCCATTTCACCACATCATCTATGGTCATTGATCTTTTTGGGGTCTGACCCTTAATGTCCATAAATGCAAAAAAGATGAAGGCAGATAAAATGATTAACTTTCTTATCATAATAGT
>CAZCXB010000055.1:0-11389 GCA_964502485.1 uncultured Muribaculaceae bacterium
TATCTATTGTTACTTAATAACAATCTCTTTAAAGATATATTGAGATGGTGAGTATTTCTCAAGAATAAAGAGGATATACCTTATATCCACTGCTATTGACCTTGATATCTTCGGATCAAATCTATAGTCAGATGCCACTCCCTGCCATATTCTATCAAAATTAACGCCGACCAATTCACCCCGAGCATTTAGAACCGGAGAACCGGAACTACCGCTTGTAGTATGTGTATTGCTTAAGAAATTAACCGGAAGCTTTCCATCTTTTTGTGCATATCTGCCAAAATCACCACTATTAAAGAGCTCCCTAATCTTTCTTGGCAAATAGAAATCCTCATCATCTTTATTGTTAAGATACTTATCGTTGGCGCCTCCAAGTGTGGTAATACTGTTGTATTGTAAACCATCCTCTGCATCTGCACCTGAAACTCTTCCATAGCTTATCCTTTGTGAGTTATTGGCATCCGGAAAGAGAGTTTTTCCTCTGTTCATCTCCAAAAGACCTTCTAAATAGAGAGCGTTAAGATCGGCAAGTTGCGACTGAAGTACAGATCTTTGTCTGCTGATTTTATTTACATTAATCATATAATAACCTATAGCAAGCTGATAAAGCGCATCCTCTTTAATATCTCTGTTTACATCACGCTCACCGTTCTCAAGAAAATCTAAGAGTCTCTTTTTATCAGTAAATATAGAGTTAGTGAATACCTCCTTTGTGAGTAACTCAATATCACCGGAATATTTGGAAATATATTTAACCATCGCTTCGGGTCTGAACTTATCAGGCATATTCTCATAATAACGAAACATTAGGTTTCTGAACATCTTCCTGTCCACTTCATAATCCCAATTATTAAAAAACTGATGTGTTAGAGCAATTAGTCTCTTCGCCTCATTATCTGCAGCTTTGGAGTCTCCTCTCTTACTTGAGTAGATTGCGGCAAGTTTCTCAAACTTACCGATAAACGGAACAATCTCTGACCCGTTAATGCCAGCCTCATTAAAATAGGCCTCAGCAAGGTTATAAACCGAAACCTCTTTGTAGTGCTCCTCCATTGTTTCAAGAATATTCCCATATTTAATAATCCTGGAAGAGTCTGCATTAACCCATCTATTAAACTCTCTCTCCTCCTCTCTCTTGAGATTGACAAGATCTATTCTGTTAACTCCCATTATCTCACCCCTCCACCTTAGATAGCTGTTACCGACAGATGATAGCCTAGTTGTATAACGATACTTCAGATTAGGATTCTCCTCTATTGCTGAATTGAGAATATTCATCTTCTCTCTTCTTATTGCTACTTTATGAACATTTTCAGTGAAAATTATCTTTTCAAGTGCAAAAGATGGAATATATGTTCTGGTAGATCCCGGATAACCGGCAACCATAACAAAATCACCATCTTCAACTCCCTTAGAAGAGATCGGGAAAAAGTGAGAAGGTCTATATGGAATATTATTTTTCGAGTAAGAAGCCGGCTGGTTATCCTTATTTGCATATACTCTGAGTATTGCAAAATCTCCTGTATGTCTGGGCCAACTGTAGTTATCGCTGTTTCCTCCAAACTTGCCTATAGAGAATGGGGGTGCTGCAACCATCCTAATATCGCGATAAACGGCATAAACATTCATAATATATTGATTATTACCGAATAATGCCTGCATTTTCACCTCATATTTGGTACCTTGTGTAGCCTCTTTAGCTATACTTTTTCCGTTTTCATTAATCTTATTAGTCCGATCACTCCCTGTAAGCCCCTCTGTTCCGACAAGAATTCTTTCGGTAACATCTTCCATTCTAATAAGTTGCTTCATTTGAAGACCTCTGCATAAAGACTCCTCGGAGCGATCTTTTGCCCAATATCCAAATTTTAGAAAGTCATTCTGTTCATTCGAGAACCTCTCGATGTATGACATCACAACATGGTAGTTTGTAATTAACAATCCGCTGTCTGATATAAAACCTGCTGTTCCGAAACTTCTAAGATTCGCCCCCTCTCCCATCAATCCTATAACCGCATCCTTCACACATGCTCTGTTTACACTATATATCTCCTCAGGGCTGAGTTTAAGCCCCATCTCTCTCATTTGAGCAAATCTCTGCTCTTTGATAAGCAGAGGCATCCACATACCCTCATCTGCCTTTAGAAGGTTAGGAAAAAATGGTGTTAATGTAAGGAGTAATACCAGTAATCTTCTCATTATCTATCCCTTTTCTATTAATCTTAATAAATATTCGTAATGTTCTCTACTCTTTTTGTCTGATTTTTTTGCTCTTTCTAATCTCTCTTTAGTTCGGGTCAGCTGACCGAAAGATGCTTCATTTATAATAGCCTGTGTTCCTGAAAACGATTCGCTTCCATCTGTTTTGGCAATTGATATAAGAGAAATAATATATGATATCTGTAGGTTTTTGTCATAAATACTATCTCCTCTACTGCTCTCCCAAATCAGATTATCAAGATCTTTAAGGTACTGGTGAAGATTATAACCGTTAATATCCGGAAAAGAGCTACTCAACACCCTGGGTAGAATAAAATTATTCAAAAGAGAGGATAGAACCTCACCCTGTCTTTTGAGTATTGCATCTGTAAGTGAACCCGAAATAGATGAAATATCAGATCGGTCAAGATAGAGTGGAGCATCACGAAGCTCTCTTACAACAAACTCCAGTGCCTCGCGTTGTCTCTCTTTTGCTACAGGAATGTATTTTACTGTATTACTGCTAAGAGGACCTTGAATAACGTAGGTACCCCCTATATATGACATTGATAATGATATATATCGGAAGTACTGGCGTGAAAGTGCATCATATCTTGACTCTATCTCTTTAACTCCTCCACCGGCTGCAACTGTCCATTTGATGAGGCTGTCAAGAATTATCCTGGTGTTTAGTATCCCATGCAAGGATGATACAAGTACGTCGTCTCCAAGTGATTCAGATTGTGCCGAAGGGTCGGGAGATACCGATGCAGCAATAAATGGCGCAAAGAGAAAGAGCGGATCACTCCCCTTAGAGGTAAATAGTGAATCCAAAACTCTTAACTCATCTTTTGGATCTGATGCAGAGTGTATATATTTATATCCATATTCTATAGAGAGGTAGTCATAAGGACCCAGATGGGGTGGTGTCATTTTGACTCCTCTCTCCAGATCACCCGGTCTTGCAATATGGTTATTTCTGGCATAATCCATAATGGATGCTGTAGTTCCATACTTAGATGTAAAAGTGGGAGATCGCAGAGAGTCTGCTGGATATGCATATGAACTTCTCATATTGTGTTGTAATCCTAACATATGGCCTATCTCATGAGCTATTGCGTACCTTACCATCTCACCCATAGTCTCTTTACTGTATTCAAGCTCCCTTGCTTGTGGGTCAACAGCTGCTGTTTGAGTAAAACGCCACATTGTTAGAAGATTGACCACATTGTTCCACCACAGAACCTCACCATTAATTATCTCTCCACTCCTCGGGTCTGTCCAGATTTGTCCGGCAGCATTTGCCTCTTCAAGTGGAATATACCTTACTGCATTTGTCTTGATATCATAAGGATCGATATCTGTATCTTCTGTAAATTCTTTGGCAATCAATACATTAGAAAAACCAATCCTCTCAAATGCCTTATTCCACTCCTCAATCCCAAGTCTTATATATGGCACCCACTCCTTTGGGAAATATGGTTCAATATATACAACAATAGGTTTATGAGGATTAACCATTTCACCTCTTGAGTGTCTCTCCATGTCGGAAGGGGATGGTTCAATTCTCCATCTACTTATATACCTATTTGTTGTAATAGAGTTCCCACTTAAGTAACTCTTTCTGTTATATGGCTGATAACCAACCCTATCATCATTAAATCTTGGCCTCATTGGCTCTTTTGGCAAAAGAAGCATAAAGTACTGAACAGTTATTGTAAATGTCTCTTTACCACCGGTAAACTCATAATAACTTCTAATGTTAACACGATCTTCATGCTCTTTTATAAACAATAGAGAGCTTAACCTGCTCTCGAGCCGCCCTTTTTTTACATTATCCGGAAGAGGCCAGGCAAGCTGAACCTCTTCGGAAAAGTATTTTGTAACATCTATTACTGATGAACTGTTTTCATTATTTCTTGACTCAATCTCAAAAAAACTTACACCTCCTACTCTCATGTTTCTCTCAACTGCCTCATTAATAGGATTCCCTCTCTCTGTCTCTACAAAACCTGATACCTCTTCAATTACGATGAGCTTATCCCTTTTTGCAAACCTAACAAGAACCGGAGGCTTACGCATCTGCCCTGCAGAGTAAACTTTTGCAGAGGGGGAGCTTATATCCACTATTCTGGATCCGAAAAGAATATCTCTTCCCAATAAGGAGTCAGGAATCTCGAATTTATAATTTTTACCGCTTTTAATAACCTTTATAAAACTGTTTTCTCCTGAAACAAGTGAAATTAAAAGCAAAAAGAGAGTAAGAAGTGTAAGTTTTTTTCTCATAACTATCTTGGAATAAATCTGTATGATACCTTATGATTTTCTCCCTCTTTTACTATATCGTAGGTTGCATTGAGGTTTTTCATAAAGTATGGCGAGGTGCTCTTAAACCAAGCAGTAAAGAGAATCTCGGGTGTTGCCGATGTAAAATCGTATGTTCCCTCTATTTTAACAAGATCAATTACTATTGTTGCAATAGTCGGGTAAGTGCTTGCAAGGATATTTCCGTCAGTAGCTTTAGAGTCGAGATGCCACTGTTTATTACCGTTTGTTCCGGTCTCCCAGTCTACCTTAAGAAGAATTTTAGCACTGAATTTTTGAGCGACTGATACAACACTCCCTTTAAGGGGATTCTCTCCATCAGCTACAAATCTAAGCAAAGAGTCTGACGGATTGAAATATCTAGTTGTCTTGCCAACCCCATAATCTGCAATTACTGTATCTGTATTTGCAAAATTGAGCAAATCTGCAAGTCTAAGTATGTCTCCTCCTGCGCCATTTGCTTTACAGTCAAATGCAGCATTGAATGCCATGTTCTTAAAAGTTTTTAGGTAGTTCTTTTTTGTTGTATTAGCTCCACAATTAACTGTAACATTTGTAGACCAACCAGTTAATGTTTTAACATTCTGGTATATCTGAAATCCATCTGCTCCACCGATAGCGCCTGTTTTTAGTATTGTAGAGAGATCAACAAGAGGATCTGAAACTTTAATCGTGTAGGATGCCTTATCCTGAGTTACTGCAAATGTTTTATTATCTACAGGCTCTATTGTTATCTTAAGATTTTTATCGAACCCAGCATCATCCTTTTTATTTATCTTAACATCAAATGTATGAGTTGTCTTATCTTTTGGAATTGTGAATTTGTTGGAGTTACCTCCATTTATCATAAAGTCACCCCCTATTGTCATGCCCCCCTCAAATTTTAGATTTACCTGACTATCTGACCTTAATGCCCTATCAAGTTTCAGCTTAAGAGTTATTGTCTCCGAATTAAAGGGGTTTGAGTGCTGTGTTGTACTCTCCATATCAAATATTACAACAGGGAGAACAATCTCTTTTGTAAGTTTTACTTTAATCTCGGCAATCTGCTTAGGATCTATTACATAATCTGTTCCCGGAGATATCAGAATAATTATCTCAAGGTTTTCATCCCAAATATTATCATTAAGAATTGTTATCGGCAGTTTTCCTTCACTTGCTCCTGATGCTACCTTTATCTCCTTAGCAGGCACTGTATAGTGCTCGTTTTCAACAGCATTTCCGGACAGCCCAACTTTAACCGTTAACTCCTTTGAAGCAGGAGAGGAGAGCTTTAACACAACATCATAGGACCCGCTTTGAGTATTGACACTTGTAAGGGCTGTTTCGAAAGTAACAACCGGGATCTTTACTTTACCTTCGTCTATCTTTTCACACGAAATCAATGTGGCAAAAAGAATAGTCGGCACTATTGCCTTTGTTAGAAAATTTTTGATTAGTTTCCTCATTATTATAGTTTTATAAAGTTAATATTCCTATAGCTACTCCTATATCGCTCCAATTCAATTTACCGGCACTCAGGTATCCCCCATACACTCTTGTGTAACCTGTAAGTTTTGCATTTTTTATTAGTTTCATTGGAAAGGAGTACCTTATACTTCCGGAGATCTCTGATGTATTTAGCTTGTGGTACTCCAGATCCGGCCTTAATATGTTTTGGGAGATTTCACTCTCTGATGCAACCACGAGATTAGCACCGGTGTTAAAACCTATCCGGTATTGCCCCTCAATCTCGATCTTGTTTTCCCTTTTATTGTATAGAAGATAGGATCCTGACACACCTGCAAATACTTTTCCGGAAGAGTATTCCGATTTTGGCAGATAGTAGATATTTGAGAATTCGGAGTAACCTGCATTTAACCCGGCACTCCATCTGTAACTTTCTCCACTCTTATCAAGAGAGTATGTCTTCCAGCTTATATCAAAATCGGAGGTTTTTACAACAAATCTATTCTTATAGGTATAAAGAGTGATCCATCTCTCAGTTGTAATTCCGGTAAGTGTATCCCTCTCACTCTCAAGACTCTGCCTGAACTCATTGGCACCTCCATCTCTTACAGATGCTCTAACAAGAAAGTTGTGGAGAAGAGTACTCTTTTTAATAATTATATTAGATAAAAATTTATAATTAAAAGAGTTATACGAACCGGGACTCTGTTTTTTATCTCCCAGGGTCTCCTGCCACTGAGCATCCATACCTACCGAAAGAAGCCACTTAATATCTCTGTTTTCATAATTATATTGTAATGAACCTCCTACATAGTCGCTTATAAACTGTCTTGAGAAGGCTCTATACCCGCCAATCCTGCCAATTGCGTTCTCCAATCCGGTAAATGTATAATATTTAAGATTTGGATCTGTCTGTACTGTACTTAGACCGGGAAGCTTCTCCTTATCGTATCTGTAAAAAATGGCAACCCCAACCTTACTTCTGCTGTTAAGCGAATAGGTAATTGATGGAATAACAGAATAGTCAATTGTGTAGCTTCTCGATCTTGGGTCTCTCTGGCGTGAGATATCTGAAACATGGTAGTCAAGTGTAAGTCCGAAATTGAACTTCCCGATCGGAATTGTATAAACTTTCAGGTTAAGATCAAATCTCTGAGTCTCATAGTTACCTCGAACGCTGCTTCCATATATATAGGGGTTAGAGTTGTAGGTATTGACTACGTCAGACCATGCTCTGTCATACTCCTTGTTCATATTAAAGCAAAACGAACCTCTAACGTATACCTTCTCGTTAAAACGATCATATCTGACCGTTGAGAATTTCAACCCTTTATTAGAAGATCCCTCCTGAACTCTATGGTAGTCTCCGCTACTGCGATAGGTGCCGATAGTGGTAAGACTACCTCTGCTAACATGTGAAAATGCCATACCGGCAGCGTTGTCGGTTGTGTTCCACTGCTGATTAATAACTGCAAGCTCTCTTTTCTGTAATTTCGGGAAAATATTTAAAGAGTCTTTTGTTTGTGAGGCAACTGACATCCAAGAAAATATGGTGACAATTGATAGTATTGCAATCTTGTTCATATATTTATCTAGTTAAACAGAAGTGGATTTTCATAATTTCTTGGAACAGGACCACTTATAATTACAAAGTCCTGTGTACTGTTGTTACTGTCTCTAAGCATCAATCTTCCATCAACAACTCCGCTTATCTTTCTCTCCAGAGATTCATTGGTATAGCCTGATGATGCATTAATAAATGCAAATCCGGCATCAACAATATCCTGAAATCTCTTAAGATTTAAATCAGGACCTGTCCCGGAGCTGTTTTTTAAGAATTCAACACCATCCAGTACAACAGATACAGGGACTCTTCTAAATCTCTCACCTGCTGATTTTCCGGGTGCAAACTGCTCCGGCCAGCTCATAATATCCTCATCTGTTTCGAACAGGAACACTGCATTAGGTCCACCTGTGATAAGATTGAAGAACTTGATTGTTGTAGAGCTGGATATAACAGGTAATGCCTTTACATCGGGGTTTCCTGTTCCGTCTGTATCTTTAACCTCAAAGTCTGCATTTGATAGATCAACAGATGTTGATGCACTAAGTCTGTGATCTCGTGCATTTCTTGCTGCAATCACAATACTTTTTCCCGGCTCTATCGGATATGTCGAACCGTTACCCGGAAACCTGCAAATCTGCCTTGTGAATATATATTCAGGATTATCTTTAGCGAGATATGCTGCAGGAGAGACAGATTCGGCAAGAGCCAGATACTTTCCATCTGCATAAACAACCTCATCCGAATTGTTAAAAATCTCAACAAAAGAGTCAACTATATAGTTTCTGTTGGAGTTATCCTTTGTTCCGGAATAGTATACCTTGGATATCAGCAAGCTTCTCATAACAAGCATATCAAGAGCCATTTTAATATCTTTTTGTGTAAAGAGAGGATATTTGGCCAGAGTAGCTTTAAGAAGTATTGTTGCCTTATCCTCAACAAGCTCATTAGAGTTGATCATCTGTTTATACTGAGCACCGGAAATTTCCCAACTTGTGTAGATTGTATATTCGTCGGGAATTATCTCAGGAATTGTCAGAACTCCATTGTTATCTGTGACGAATGTATAGGTAGCGTACTGACTTGTAAAGACAACATCTTTGCCGGCATACTTAATATCGGCTTTAAAATTTGATGGCAGATTGAACTCAATCTTCATGTTTTTCACCTGAACAGGCTCTTCTCTGGTACAGCCAATAAAAAGAAGAAGAGTAAGAAAAATTGAGAGTATAGTTAATAATCTTTTCATATTTAACATATTAAATTTTTACAAATAGTTCCATTCCAAACGAAAAGGTTCCGGTATTTCTCTCAATCAGAGTTCCTGACACATTACTTGTCTGATAAGGAGTGTAAAAGAACAGGTTGCTTACAAAAAATGAAAATCCTAATGACTTAGAGATATCCTTAGTCAATCGTGCGTTCATAATCCATAATGGAGGCATAGTTATCGGATCTGTATCCTTCGGATCTTTTATCTGATCTTTAAGTGAAATCCCCTTTATCTTGTAGTTGGGGTCATCAAGCATGCTTTGAGTTATTTTGTGATATGTTAGGTCTGTGTCCAGCCACCCTACTGGTGATGACTTTTGATTTGTGGTTGTTGAATAGGAGTACCAGATAACCTGTCCGCTGATTGATGCTACCATTCTTAATTGTGGAATGTTACATACTGCCCTAAGAACAGTACTGAATCTTCTCTGAATGCTCTTACTGAGTCCTGATTGATATTCAAGCTTAAAAGGTGGAGTATTAGCCCCCCCTTGACCATATACTGAGTTTGACGGTATTCCGGTAGGGTTAGAGAAGCTTGGTCCGTTACTCCAGTTTGATGTCTCCATAAATGCTCCTGAAAGATAAAGAGATGTTCTTATAGGCTTAATTTGACCAAAATAGAAATCAAATTCAACACCTTTATCAAGACTTGCCTGTGTATTACCAACACGTCCGGTTGTTGTGAATACTGTATCGACTCTTGCAGGGTTGTTCCAGTCAATCAGCGGCTTTTTTCCGGGAGAGATAATCATACCCTTTTCAGAAGTATAATAATTGGAATAAAAAATCTGGTATTCAGTAAAATTACCAAAACCGTTGGCCATGTAGTCTCTATAGGCAACCAAAGAGAAGGTCATATCGTTGGGAAGCTTGATATCTGCACCAATCTCTGTCTTTGAATTTGTAGCATTCTTAAGCATATTGTTTCTCTCAACGTATGTTATATAGGTTTGGTACATAACAATCTGGTTAGCTATATCCGAAGGAAGATACCTGGCACTCTCCCTGTCTGAATAATTTGGCTCTGGATAGAGATGAGAGAGTCCCGGAGTCTTTGAATTGCGACCCCATCCTCCTCTGAATTCAAGCCAGTCAGTCAATTTAAGTGATGCATTAAAACGTGGAGATATTGAGTAGACCTGCTCTGCCTTACCTGGCTGAAGCATGTCAAATCTAACCCCGGCTTGGAGTTTAAAGCCACTATTTTCGTTAAAGATCCAGTTTATATTATCCTCAAAGTAGGCAGAGACCTGGTTGATTCTTGGAATATCAAAATATGGTCTTGGCCGTCCATTACTGTTGGGTCTCAGTGGTCTGCTATCATCGTCATTATAAAAACCTTTTGCGCGATTCTCCTCAAGCCTGTACTCTATACCCATGTTAAAGCGTTGATGAAAATTATCTATATTATAGAAGAAGGCATTCGACACCTTAGCAAAAAAACTTTTTGGCTTTCCAATTGTACCACCTGATGTTCTATAAGAATTTGTTATATATGGAACTTCATAATAGCCGGGAGTTAGAGATGTTATGATTGGAAGGCCTCCTCCTGCAGATACTATTGTTGTATTTCTTGACTCATTAAGAGACTCAGAATAACCTAGAGAATATGATAAAGTCCTCATTAAAGGAGCGTTAATGCTTAAGCGTCCGTTATGGCTAACCCTAAGTGAAAATGATTTCTGAGTGTTCTCGGTTCCCTCAATCAATACATCAGGGTCTGTTCCCCTAAAATCCAAAAGGTTACTAAAAGATATCTTTGTATTTGTATACCAAATTTTTCCTACCGTTCTGGTGTAGGTGATACCTCCCGAAAGTCTGTCAAAAGAGGTCGTTTTTTGTCTTGGATCACCCCATGCCTGAGCATAATCAATGTTTGCATTCATGCTCCCCCTACTCTTTCCGAAATTCCACCCTTTTCCAAGTGAAGTGTTAAATGTCACCGGATTTATCTTTGTTCTTACCTCATAAGGAGTATATCCTGCTTTGGTATTCACAATAACAGCTCCTGAGGCTAAATCTCCATACTCCGCAGAGGGAATCCCTCTGATTACCTCAACAGATTCAATATTATCTGCACCAATCTGTCTTAAATCGACACCTGTTCCGCCTGTAGAGCTTATAGCAGTCTTGTCTGAGAGAGATGCATTGTCAGAAACAGGAACTCCATCCACCATAATAGATGTACCAAATGCATTATTGGAATTAGCTGTGTTAAGAGTTCTGATTGTAATCTTCTCGGCAGATGTCATGTTTCCTGCTCCGGTAAGCAGTTGCCCGGGTATTAGCTGCATTATATCCTTTAAGCTGGTTGCCTGAAGGTGATCCATAGCCTGCCTTCCAATCTTTGAACTTGTAGATGTACCGGCCACGCTTCTTGTTGCTGTTACTACCACCTCTTCCAGCTCGAGAGAAGTTTGTCTTAGATTAATTGGAATATCTCTATCATTATCAATATTTATTACACTCCTATATATCTCATAACCCAATATTTGAACTTCAAGGGTTGCATCTCCGGAGGGTAAATTTTTAAGAATTGCAGATCCGTTAAGATCAGACATACCGTAAATACCATAT
>CAZCXB010000056.1:0-9281 GCA_964502485.1 uncultured Muribaculaceae bacterium
TAGCAAGGGTAGGTGGTTGTAGCGGTGCGATATATTAAGCTTACCCTTTTTCTTTTCAAATAACCATCAATCCATTTTAATATGAAAATTGCAGTAGGACTTTCCGGCGGGGTGGATTCCAGCGTGGCTGCACTTTTACTTAAGGAGCAGGGACATGATGTTATTGCCCTTTTTATGCAGAATTGGCATGATACAACCGGCACACTATACGGAGATTGCCCATGGAAAGATGACAGAGCAATAGCAGAGCTGGTAGCCAAAAAGATAGGAATACCTTTCTATTTTGTAGATCTTAGCGAAGATTACAGTAAAAAGGTAGTTGACTATATGTTTGAGGAGTATAAGATGGGTCGTACTCCAAATCCTGATGTTCTGTGCAACAGAGAGATCAAGTTTGATGCATTTCTTAATATTGCCCTCACTTTTGGAGTAGACTATGTTGCTACCGGTCACTACTGCAGAAAAGAGAGCTTTATAGACCAATCAGGAAATGAGATACACCGAATTTTTGCAGGAGCAGATCCAAACAAAGATCAAAGTTATTTCCTTTGCCAACTTAATCAATATCAGTTGTCCAAGGCAATCTTCCCTATAGGAGATCTGCTCAAACCTCAAGTAAGGGAGATTGCAGAGAGAGCATCACTTCCATCTGCCGCTAAGAGAGATTCGCAAGGAATTTGCTTTGTAGGCAAGGTCGATCTTCCGGTTTTTCTCCAGCAGAAATTAAAACCAAAGGATGGAGATGTTGTTGAGGTTCCGGCAGAGTGGTATAGAGCTGTGGATAACTTCAAATTATGTATCCCGGGATTTGACCCACAGACAGAGGAGAGACTCCCTGCTTTGGCGCAACCATACAACTACACACCCGGTTCGGGGGTGAAGATCGGTAGACATAACGGAGCTCACTACTATACAATAGGACAGAGACGAGGTCTCAATATTGGAGGGCACAAAGAGTCCCTGTTTATAATATCCATAGATATTTCGGAAAACACTATCTATGTTGGAGAGGGACAGAGTCACCCCGGACTCTATAGAAAGGCACTCTTTATAGAGCTGTCACAAATACACTGGATTAGGGAGGATCTAACTATGAAGATAGGCGAAACCCTCGATTTCGATGTCAGAATCAGATACAGGCAACCGCTCCAAAGAGGTAGGCTCTATATGCGTGAGGAGGGTCTCTATATCTTGTTTGACCAACCTCAAAGAGGTGTCACTCCGGGTCAGTTCGCAGCTTGGTACAGTGATGGGGAGATGATAGGATCCGGAGTTATTCTTAAATAGTTAACTACTCTGTACTCATAAAGTTGGTAATGGAGGTTGTTGGCGTAAAGCCGCAATCCGGGTAGTCAAACAGTGGAAAGACCTGCTCTGTCTCACCCGAAGTGTATCTCCAGATTGATTCATAGTCTGATCTCTTTTCACCCATACTCTCCAGCTCCCTCAGATACGAACCAACAGAGCGGTTCTCTATTATAAATACCTCACCCATTTTGTCAATTACGGGGCTATGCTCCCTTGTCCTGTCATGGTCGAATTTCAATACCCTCTTTCCATCTTTAGTTATACCAACCATATTGAAAGTCATACTCTTACCAATTGCAGGAAGATTAAGGACATTTCTGTCTGTAGGAAGAAACGGAAGATTATGACTCTTCATGAATTTTCTGAGGTTGTGTTTTATATCACCCCCTGTATCAAAAATCTCATTGAGCTCCTTTTGCATTTCCGGAGACATCTTTCCAAATATCTTCTCCTCAATCTGCTCCTGCATAGAGCGGCTATTTGGAGCATACATCTCCATATTCTCTTCGAAACCTTTGACTGTGAAGGTGTAGTAAGTTACAACTCCCAAAGAGTTAAGTGCCTGTC
This sequence comes from uncultured Muribaculaceae bacterium, assembly GCA_964502485.1. GTDB lineage: Bacteria > Bacteroidota > Bacteroidia > Bacteroidales > UBA932 > Bact-08. The sequence continues at coordinate 1,876 of CAZCXB010000056.1, forward strand.
TCAAACGGGCAGTGTGCCCCCTTCTTGATGCAGCAGCAGTAAATACAAGCTGATTAGATATGGTCCATCCTGCAGATAGTATAGCCTCAATTGTACTCTTTGCCTGTGGAGTAATCTCGAGAGGTGTCTGAAAGTGAGTCTGTATTACAAATTGACGGATTCCTGCCTTTAACCCCCTCTTGCGGAACTCAGATAGTATAGAGATCAGCTCTTTATCTACTCTCATTGGAAGATATGCAAGGAGCCTTGTGCCGAGTCTTACCCGTTGAATCTCAAAATATTTATCCCCGTCACCCCTTGTTAAGTTCCTCTTCCTCTTTCTCTCTGCCATCTTAAGGACAGCATCCAATATATTCTCAAGAACCTTGTTCCTGCTCATAAGTGCATCACCGCCGGTTATGAGTATATCCCTTATCTGAGAGTCGTTTTCAAAGAACTCCATTAGTTTTGTAAGCTTCCTCTCCCAGCTCTCCTTTGGTTTGAGTGAGTCCATATCAAAATTAAGACGTTCGCTTTGGAAATCGTACATTCTCTGACATGATGCACACAACCCTCCGCAACTTCTGCCACGGGTGTCCGGAATCATAATTGCAACTTCGGGGTATCTTCTATGGATATTGTGCCCATCCGGCAAAATCCAGCCTGCTGCGTTGGGTTTACCGGGAACAACTTCATCCTCTCTCTCCCACGCTTTTATGTTTCCATAAGTATCAACAAGAGATTGGGAGTAAAGAATATACGTTCTTATGCTGTAGTCGTCGTATCCCGCATCATCTGTATTTAGAAGAGAAAGATAGTAAGGGGTTACAAAGAAGGGTATCTTCTTGTTCTTTGCCTTGTTTAGCATTCTCATGGTTTTGGTAGAGAGACTCTCACCCAAGAATGTATTAAGCTCTCCGGGACTCTTGATGGCCATAATCAGGTGAAAACGGAAGTCGTTCCACCACTCATTTACCAGTTTAACTTTTTGGTCACTATCAAGCCCATCCTCAAAATGAAACCTCCCTTGCTGTGAAGATCTCTTCTCGATCTTCTTTACAAGAAGAGAGATAATTCGCTCTCTGTTCTCCTGACGTTTGTTAATAACTTCGCTATCAAGCCCTGATGGCCATCTCTTCATATGTTTTATTAGACGGCTCTCCGAGTATACAGGCAATACATTTCCGGGAGTAGTCCTAAGAAAGATTCGGTATATATCCTCTGCAAAATCCTCCTCTTCCCCTTTAGAGGTATTGTTATTTAGATAGTTCCATAAAATAGAAAAGGTCTCGAGATAGATCTTTTCCCCTTTTGAGAGCTCATCAATAAATTGTGACTCGTACCCTAACATTGTCTTTATAAGGGCAGCGCTCTCAACTGCCTCTTTACCGTGCCTCTCTTCTGTTATTGATTGGGTATAGAGCCCTACTTTAGCACAAAACTCCTCTTCACAACTACTCTCAACTGCCATTTTATAAATTCCCGGAAGATTCTTTCTGAATTTACTAAGAGTATCTGATGCCATAATTGTCTTTTTTGTCTCCATTCTTGCGAAAATACAAAAAAAAAGAGACTTTTCACTCACTTTTTCAATAAAAAGAGAGGTAATTAAATGTGAATCCGCTATTTTCCAAAACTCCCGGATATACCTTTGCCCCTTTGATAAGAACCGATGAGGACTCACCCATAGCAACTCTTAACACAATTTCCGGAACTCTCACCTTTAAAAAAGATCTATAACGAGATGCTATTTTTTGAGTAAGGTCTCTATTGGTTAGAGGGTGAGGAGATGTTATATTGATAACACCGGAGATGCTCTCGTTGTTAATGATATGGACAAATGCCCTAATAAGATCCTCTAACATAATCCATGAGACAAACTGCTCACCACTACCTGTTATTGCAGCAACTCCAAGTTTTGCAGGAAGTGACATCTTTGGAAGAGCGCCCCCTTTTTCGGACATCACTAACCCCAGTCTTGCAACCACAACTCTGGTAAATTGGGCTGCTTTCAAGGCCTCCTTCTCCCACTTTTTACATAACAGAGATAGAAAGTCATCTTCTAAAAGGGTACTGCTCTCATCATGAATAGTAGTGCTGTCTTGTTTGTAGATTCCTATTGCAGATGTATTTATAAGCAGTTTTACTCTATTGCTCTCCTTTATGGCCGATACAACTCTTGCTGTAGTACCCACTCTGCTCTCCTCTAATATCTTTTTATAGCTATCACTCCACCTTCTGTTTATACTCGCCCCGGATAGGTTGATTATAACATCACATTCATTGATATCTCCGGCTTTAAAATCCCTCCCTATTGGTTTGACTCTAAATCCGGATTGTGTGAGAGACTCCAACAGATTGGACCCGATAAAACCGGAAGATCCGGTAACTCCTATTACAGGAAGTCTATATTCTGACATCTCTATATAATTAAGCTTCAATTATTAGACCATCATATGCAGCAAAGACTCCTTTGGGGAGTGTTTGCTGCAGTTGAGAGTGAACTCCTATCTGGTGTGAAAGATGTGTAAGGTAGCAGTAGGGCACTTTGCATCTGTTAGCGACCTCTATTGCCTCATCGAGAGAGAAGTGAGATATATGCCTCTCTCTCCTTACACAGCTAATTACAAGTTTTTTAAGCCCTTTTAGCTTATCAAACTCCTCATCCGGGATGTGGTTTGCATCTGTAATATAGGCTATATCGCCAATTCTAAAGCCAAGTACCGGGAGCTTCAGATGGTGTGCCCTTATTGGAATAATTGTGCTATAGTTAATAGTAAAGCACCTGTTTTCAATTATTTTTATATCAAATTCAGGGGCACCTGGATATCTGTTATCATCAAAAGCGTAGTAGTACTCCTTAAGCAGAGCCTCCTCAACTCTCTTTTCACAGTAGAGCGGGACAATCTTTTTTCGGATATAGTTGATTGCTCTTATATCATCAAGACCTCCTGTATGGTCCTTATGCTCGTGGGTAAGCAGAATAGCATCAATATTTGTTATGCTCTCCCTTAACATCTGCTGACGAAAGTCCGGACCTGCATCTATCAGCAGAGTAGTTCCATTGTTTTCAATCAGAACGGAAGATCTTAATCTATTGTCTTTTATGTTATTAGAGCTGCAAACACTGCAGCTGCATCCAATTACCGGAACCCCCTGAGATGTTCCGGTCCCAAGAAAGGTGAGTTTTGTCATAAATGGGCTCTATTGTTAACTACATATAAAGGTAGGAATTTTTAATACCTTTGCGAAAAATTTAAAGTGTTTAAAGTGAAAGGTACTCTATATCTAATTCCGTCTCCACTTGGAGATTCAGGCGTGGAAGCCGTTATTCCTGCCGGAACCCTCTCTGTTCTTAACTCTCTCAGATATTTTGCTGTTGAGGAGCTTAGAAGCGCGAGAAGATACCTCTCTGCAGCCGGGTTAAGGGGGAAGATAGACTCTCTTGAACTCTTTCTGTTAAACGAGCATACAAAAGAGAGTGAGATAGATGATTATATAAAGCTTTTACTTGATGGAAACAGCCTTGGAGTTGTTAGTGAAGCCGGCCTCCCTGCAGTGGCGGATCCGGGAGGAAACTTAGTAGCGAGAGCACACCGTGAGGGAATTTTAGTAAAGCCACTCACCGGTCCATCTTCGCTCATGCTTGCACTCATGGCTTCGGGGAAAAATGGTCAGGGATTCACCTTTTGCGGATATCTGCCGGTTAAGAGCGAAGATAGACGGAGTCGTATAAAAGAGTTAGAGAGAAATGCTGCTAAAACAGGTAATAGTCAAATATTCATTGAGACACCCTACAGAAACGACTCTCTTATGTCCGATTTACTTATGGTTTGCTCTCCCGGTACTTATCTGACAGTAGCACAAAATATCTCTCTTCAAGATGAGTTTATTAAGACACTATCTGTTGAAGAGTGGCGAAAGAGAATCCCCGTATTGAACAAAAAACCTTGTGTATTTATTTTATGACAAAAACAAGAGAGAGAGACCTGATAGAGCTGATAAATATGGAGTTCTATGCATATCACGGTTGTTTCAAAGAGGAGCAGATAATAGGAAACAGATTTCTTGTCAGTTTCTCTGCCGAGACAGACCTGACCGCACCGGGTGAGAGCGACAACCTCAACGATGCTCTTAACTACCAGGAGCTTTTTAATATGATAAAGGCAGAGATGGAGATTACCTCTCACCTTATAGAGAGTGTTGCATTCAGAGTACTTAACAGGGCGAAATTAAATTTCCCCTCTATACAATGGGCACAGGTAAGGATCTCCAAACTTAATCCTCCTGTGGGTGGAAAAGTTGAGGCATCTTCCGTTGTTATGTCGAAATCTTTTAATACACTATGAGTGAAGATATTGGCAACCGGGTTGCATTTCTGACATTAGGTTGTAAGCTCAACTACTCCGAGAGCTCTGCTCTTGCAAGGGAGTTTGTTAATAATGGCTATGTTAAGGTCTCATATACAGGAGTTGCAGATATTTATGTGATAAACACCTGTTCAGTAACAGAGCATGCAGATAAAAAGTGTCGTTCAGCAATCAGAAAGTTACATAAGCAGAATCCCGACGCTATTGTTGCAGTTACAGGATGTTATGCGCAGCTTAAACCTCAGGAGATATTGGATATTGAAGGTGTTGATCTCGTTTTGGGTGCGGATGAGAAGTCCTCTCTATTTATAAGAGTTTCTGACTTTAAGCGTGACACTCTTAACGGAAAAACTTCTCCCTCAAGGGCATACTCATGTGCAATATCGGAGGTGGAGACAATCTTCCCTGCATACTCCTCGGACGACAGAACCAGATCATTTCTAAAGGTTCAGGATGGCTGTGATTACCACTGCACCTATTGTACTATTCCACTTGCTCGGGGAAGAAGCAGAAACCATCCTGTAGATTTTTTAGTAAATGAGGCGCAGGAGATTGCTGCAAGAGGGGTTAAGGAGATTGTTCTAACAGGGGTTAATACAGGCGACTTTGGAAAGAGCACCGGCGAAAGTTTTATATCTCTGATTGATAGTCTTGTAAACGTTAAGGGTATTGAGAGAATACGTGTTTCGTCTGTTGAGCCCAACCTGATCTCTGAGGAGTTTATAAAGAGAGTTGCCACAGGAGGAAAGCTTCTTCCACACTTCCATATTCCACTTCAGTCCGGATGTGACAGGATTCTTGCACTTATGAAGAGGCGATATAACAGAGAGCTTTTTAAAAGAAAAATCGATATGATAAGGGAGATTATCCCCTTTGCATTCATTGGTGTAGATGTAATTGTCGGTTTCCCGTCCGAGAGTGATTCCGATTTTAAGGAGACCTTTAGTTTCCTTGAGGATTGCTCCCCATCTTTCCTTCATGTTTTTCCATACTCAAAAAGGGGGGGGACCCCTGCGGCAAGCTATCCGGACCAAGTGCCGGATTCCGAAAAAAGTAAGAGAGTTAAGGCTCTTACAATGCTTTCTGACTCCCTCTATTCAAGATTTGTTGAATCAAACAGAGGAAGAGAGGAGGAGGTACTCTTTGAAAGTACGGTTAAGGGAGGCAAGATGCAGGGATTCAGCAGAAACTATATCAAGATAGAGAGACCTTTGGAGAGAGATCTTATAGGTGAGATTGTGAAGGTTGTTATATAGTAAGATAGGTTTACGGGTATACAATTTGTGGTTCACCTGGAGGAAAAAGTTTGATCTCCTCCGGTTTTAAGATTGATCTCTCTTTTTGAACTCTTCTCTGCTCTCTCCTTTTACGATTAAAAAGATTGTCTAGAAGTTCACGCATTGAACTGAACTCCTCTTGATATACAAGGCCCACTCCATTACGCTGACTGTTATCTAGATAGTTGGAGTATTGATCGGCTGAGTGAGAGAATGCTTTTGCACGGAAGCGACCCTTTTCGTCAAGTTTAATCTCAACATCAAGATCACCCACTACATCTCCCGATTTATTGAGCTGCTTGGAGCTCCCTATGTTTCCGTTTACAATTACACGGTTATTGAAGAGTTGTGCAGAGACAGCTGCATCAAAGAGATCTCTACCATTCTGGCCCGGCTGATAGTTAAAGCTCAGGTCGAGAGGGATATCTAACTGATTAAAAATCTTATTTATCTGGTTAGAGAGAACCTCTGTTGCATTTGAGTAGAGAATTGTTGAGTTGTTTACTATACTTGACTGAACATCAGGTATGAAACTTCCTGATACAAGGAGTGACATTACCTGTTTTACAACCTTGTCATCTGTATTTAGTGCCGCGTTTACCCGAGCCTTTGTAATAGGGTCAATATCCGGGATATCTATATCAAAACTCAGACGTGGATTCATCAAAGGTCCACTCATTCTTATTTGGCAATCAACAGTTCTTCTGCTCGAAACTGAACTTGTGTCGGATATCAGTGTGTTAATTGAGGCTTTTGTTCGGTAATTTGCAGTAATATTTAGGTTAGTACGGTTTATATCCCCGTTAAAACCAATATTACCCCCCTCCTGAATTGTAAAATCTCTCTCTATAAAACCTTGTAATACAAATTTATAAGAGCCACTTTGAATTACATAGTCTCCCTGGATAGAGAATATGTCACGGGACGGGTTGATATCCAGTGTAATTAGTCCGCTGCCATAACCTGTAATAATATCTCCTACACTCTTGTCTATCTCAATAAGCATTGCCGCATCAGGTGTCATATTTGCCCGTAACTTAACCTGGAGCTCGCTTGGAGAACGTTCCGAAGCACTCAGATCAGATACCTCCTGAGAGGAGCCATTAGGGGTTGAAGGTTCAATAAAGGTAAGCAGATTCTTACTTGTAACCTGTGATGCAGATGAGAGGGGAATATGAATTGATGTATTTCTATTAGATGTCAAAGATATGTCAATCAATATTTTATCCAATGGTCCGGTTATCGCAATCCGTCCTGTACCAAATGCATTCCCGTAAAAATCGGAGTTATCCTCCTCCCGGGTATTTAGTGCCTCCAGATTGGTAAAGTTGATAATTGTGTTTAGTGTTATCTCTCTAAAGTGTCTGTACTGTATTCCGCCTGAAACCCTTCCGCTATTTCCCAAACGGTCTGTAATAGAAGAGTTATTAAAGAAGATCCCTCTATCGGTAGCACTAAAGGGACCGTTAAGAGTGTAATTTACATTTGTAAAATCTACAAGGAATCCAAGATTATCCAATGTGGTGTTATTGCCGGTAAGAACAAGTTTGTCCAATGGCCCTTTAAGTAGTAGTGAGCCGGAGACGCCTCCTGAACTGCGTGATATTATATCAATAAGGAATGGCTCAAAATATACCGGAGAGAATCTCTTAAGAGCAACGTTGATCTCAAGGTAGTTTCCATCCGGTTTGTAAATTCCATCTGCAATAAGGGGCTCTGCCCCATTTAACTCGTTGAGAACATTAATTCTGAACTGGTCTAAACTGTTATCCCATTCACT
>CAZCXB010000056.1:9381-11364 GCA_964502485.1 uncultured Muribaculaceae bacterium
GCCCTCTCTTCGGGAAATAGTGCACTAAGATTGCTGTAAAGTGATATATCGAGATACTTATCAATAAAATTTGTAAAGAAGTCATCTCCACGGTAAGTTGCATCTGCAAAAGCAGAGCGGAGAAATAGTGTAAAGTTGTCCTCTTTTGAACTAGACTGAACTGTAATGTCTCCTATCGGGAAGCTTCCGTTACTGTTATTGAAATTAAGTGAGCGGATATTTATTGTCCCCTCGATATCTCCTTTAGGATCTCTTGTAAAATTTGCAAGGGTGCGAAGGGATACACTTGATACACTGTCCCTTTTGTCAAAATTAAGGGCTGCAAGGTCGGCATATACAACATCGGCATAGAAGTCATAATAGGAGTAGTTGGAGTTCATCCCTATAATCCCCTGAAATATCAGATCCAGATTAGGATCTCTTATAATAACCTTGCCATCGAAAGTGTTATTTAGGTAGCTGCCTGTTGCATTTATGTTTCTGTATGGATAGCCGTTAAACTGAATCTCTTTTATATTTAGATTATCCATATAGAATTCACTTCCACCCGATTTTTCATCTTTTAACAAGGCTGTGATTTGGCTGTCTAATGTTATCTTACCCAGGGATTTATTGTTTATTAATATGCCAATATCAAGTTTGTCACTTTGGACTTTACCCATTAAGTAGAGCCCGTTTTGATCTGAGCCTGCCCTTAGCAGGACATCCATATATACACTTCCGATATTGGAAGAGAGATCTCCGTTTGCAACAAAATCGTTCAAAAGCCCGGCAAGCCTCCCTTTGAAATTGTATTTTACTAATGGAGAAAGGTTTGCAAGCTCTTTAATTGGCTTGCTGCTATTAATAGAAGATATAATATATGCAAGATCAAGAGTAGTTGTAGTGCTGTTATTGATATCAATAAATGCCATTGTAACATCTGTATCGGGGAGTCCCGATATTCTGGCATTAACGTCGGCATATGTTAATCCGGACTCTGAGCGAATTTTTAAATTGTTAGTTCTAAGGTTAGAGACAGGCCCTGAGACAACTCCGGTTATATAGGCAACCAACTTATTGTCATTGAGTTCAGGTGCAAATTTTGATAAAGTAGCAAAATTAAGGAGGCTATTATCAAAATCGGCATCAATTTTTACGTTTGTCAGAAAATCGGAGAAATCGCGGGAGCTGTTGTAGCTGAATGAGAAACTCCTTGCATTGAGTTTTGTATAGCCATCGTCAATTACGAGACTCTCCAACTTGGCCATCTTAGCAGATACCGAAAGCTCTCCCGAAAATTTATTCACTCTGAATCCGCTCTTTTCAGTAAAACTGATATTGCCTATTGTTGCCTTTAAAGTATCGTTATCTATATGAATTTTGCGTATATCAGCATCGATATCTTTTACAACCAGGTTGCTGAAATCTATTACACCGGGATAATCAATCTCTCTTATTGTAAATGGGTTGTACATATTGTACCTGAAATTTCTCAGTTTAATCTCCCCTGCAAAGATGTCGGGAAGAGTTTTTGTTGTATCCCCCTTCTCCCCGGAAGAGAGGGCTGTTAACACTTTGTCCAGACTTGTTGTAGTATCTGTGATATTTACAAGATTAAAGACCCCGTTGTAAAGATGGGCATGAGATATTTTAAGTTTTCCCCGGAGAATATCGGAGGCAGAGAACTTAACCGAGAGCTTTCCGCAAGCAAGTAGTGTATCCGTATCGGAGTACATTACCGATAGATCGTTTATGATTAACTTGTTAAAAAAGACATAATAGACCTTACCGATAGAGACCTGTGACTGGAGAGTTTTGGATAGGGTACCTGCCGCTTTACGGGCTGTCCAAGTCTGCAGTGCCGGTATCTGAAGGGCAAGATAGGCTCCTATAGGCACTGATGCCATCACAATCAGGAGTGCTACTGCTATTTTTTTTAAAATCCGGATGATAATTATTTTCTACAAATTTACACTTATCGCCAAAAAGAATTGATTAGAG
>CAZCXB010000057.1:0-2022 GCA_964502485.1 uncultured Muribaculaceae bacterium
AGTTTTTTTAAATTGAATTAGTTATGAGAAAAGGGAGATTTACAAAGGTTTTATTCACAGTACTTTTGGTTACTGCAGGGTTTGCAGTCACTTCGTGTTTTAAGCTGGAGTCAGATTATGAGAAGCAGATAAAATTGGACGATCAGATAATTTCGAAGTATTTGGAAGATAATAATATAACAGCACAAAGAGACGCTTCCGGGTTTTACTACGAACCTCTCTATTCTGTTCAGCTTCATAACACTCTCAATGCAGGGACAGAGTTGAACAAGAATGATGTGGTGAATTTTTATTACACAATATCGACTCTTCAAGGCTCAGTTATAGAGACAAATGAATTGCCGGGCAGAGAGCCGGCTAAGTTTAAGTTGCTTACTCAGACAATAATTCCGGAGGCTCTCGATTACGGTATTAAGATGATGAAAACCGGTCAGAGATTCAGGTTTTACATCCCCTCATATCTTTCATATGGCAGCTATCGCAGCCAGTTTTTTCCTGCAAACAGCATATTTAAGGTAGAGATTTATGTAGCCGGAGTTCAATCTGAGTTCCAGATTGAGACAGAGCAGCGAGACTCCATTCTCGCATATGCATCTGCAAAATATGAGAACCATGTAATGTACCCCAACGGCCTCTGCTTTATTGACTCCATTCCGGGGTCGGGAAACTCCCCTGTCAACGGCGATCGTGTTAATATAGATTTCAAAAGAAAGTATCTGAACGACTCTATTATAAGATCATCTCAGGATGTTACATTCTTTCTTAATAGCGGAAGTGCGGTAGAGGGGCTCGAGCGTGGGCTGATGTTGATGAATAGGGGTGGAGAGGCAATTCTCTTAATGCCTTCATCACTGGCGTTTAGGCAGAGTTTGTGTGTTATTCCGGAGAAGAGCCGCACGGAGCTTATCCGCGACAGGCTTATAACATCTGAGGTTAAACCATACTCTATTTTAAAATATGTTGTAAAACTAAAAAACGTAAACTAAATTTACCCCGGAATTCGGGGTCTAACAAAGAAATATGAATTTGTGTGGCAGATAATTACGACGACAACTCAGACTTGATTATTGAGGGATGCATCCGAAAGGATGAGAAGGCTCAGGAGATGTTGTATAAGAAGTACTTTGGTTATGCTCTGAGTGTTGCCCTTTTGTACAGCTGCGAACGAAATGATGCAGTCGAGATTGTAGATGACAGCTTCATGAAGGTATTTTCGCAGATAAAGAGGTATGAGAGGTCGTCCGGCTCTTTCAAAGGATGGTTTCGTAGAATTGTTATCAATACTGCTGTTGATAGGTTCCGGAGAAATAATCGCCCTGATTCGGCAGGGGTGTCAGAGGCGATTCCGGTTCCGGATGAATCACCAGGTATAATTAGTCAACTAACAGCAAAAGAGATAATTGATTTGCTTAATTATCTGCCCCACATTCATAAAACAGTGTTCTGTCTCTATAATATTGAGGGACACAGCCATACAGAGATTGCTCAAAAATTGAAGATTCCGGAGAGTTCGTCGAGGGTATATCTTACAAGGGCTAAAAAGCAGTTGAGGGAGTTATGTATTAAACATTCAATAATAGGTAGTTAAAGGTTATAAATATTTGATAAACAACATATATGCACCATAATAATGAGATAGAGGATCAGATAAAAAGGGCTCTTGCGGGTTTTGAGGAGGATTATCAAGAGGGGGCGTGGGAGAATTTTGTCAGAAAGCGTAACAGAAAGAGAGGCATAACAATTCGCCTTATCTCTTCTGCCGCAGCTGCTGTCATTATACCTGTGCTACTACTACTTACGGGTGTGTTTGATAGGTCTGACAATCAATCTCCTGCCAACAGTCAAAAGATTAGTGTTATAGCAGATCTTCCCGCTAACGTAAGTGAGAGCGAAATCTCTTCTCGCGATAGTTCTAATTCAGATATTTACAACTTGATTGATCCTGCAAGCCGCTCTAAATCAGCCGATAACACATTATCGGCGTCCAAACTTGCCGACAGTGAGATTTTAGCATCCAAACTT
>CAZCXB010000057.1:2122-11180 GCA_964502485.1 uncultured Muribaculaceae bacterium
CCGACAGTGAGATTTTAGCATCCAAACTTGCCGATAGTGCAACTTTAGTCACCACAATTGCACAAAACCTAATTTCCGAAGCCGGATTCGCCGACAGTTTAGTTTTAGCATCCAATTTAGCATCCAAACTTGCCGATAGCTTAATCTCTTCTCTGTTGGTTAAACCGGAGAGCAGATCCGAATCAAAAAATGCCATTGCCGGGATCTCTCAATCGGATCTCACTCGTGACACAATCACAAAGAGTGTTATTGCTCTCTCACTTCATGATTGGGGTGACCCTCGTGAGAGTAGTACAAAGTATCGAAGAGGAGAGAGCCGCAAGGTGCGATTTGGCATCAATTTCTCTCCCGGCTTTAACTCTACATCAGATGCATCCTCCTTTAACTATGGCGGAGGCTTGAATGTAGACTTTGCACTCACCGATAAGATTCAGATATCTACAGGAGTACAGCTTGAGCATCAGAATGTTGACAGCAGAGACTCCTATAGAGATGCTGCCGTTCCTTCCAACCACACACGAGCAACTCTAACAAACCTCGATATTCCGGTAAACATCACATTTTCACTCTATTCCGGCAGAAACAGCAACTATTACGTAGGTGGCGGAATCTCCTCCCTTGCTTTTTTAAGCGAAAAGTACCGGACAGTATCTTACAAACAGGAGCTTAGAGAGAAGATCAGCCTGTTTGCAAGTGAGCTGGTTACAACATACAGTGTAGAAAATGTAGAGACAGTATCAACAACAACAGTCTCGCCCGATAAAGTTCCGGAGATTGGAGGACGAGTAAACCTTATCTTCGGATATCAGCAGAGACTCACCCCAAGACTATATCTCAACATTGAACCATACCTCAAAATACCCGTAACAGGCATGGCATCAAGAAATCTGATCTACACCACCGGCGGAGTTATGTGTAAAATCTCTTTTTGAAAGAGACCTTGGCAAGGGTTGTGGACAATTGCTACCTCATCTGAAAGATGCCACCCGGATTTTCGTTAAAGAATTCAATCATCTCATCCATTACCTCAATTGCTGCTTCATCTGTTGGGTAAACTGCAATTGATATGTTATTATCGTGAAAGAATGTTTTGCCGGCATAAGTTGCAAACATGTGCTTTCGCTTGCTTCCTACTTCATTACTGATGTAAACATGAAGGGCATTAACAACCTCTTTTTTGTTCTGTGTCCTGATTAGCATTATTATATATATTATTGTTTAGTCTCATATTTGACTTTGGTAATGTCCACAACCTTTGGTAATGTCCACAACCCTTGCCAAGGTCCACAACCCTTGCCAAGGTCAGTAAATTTTCTGTGGATATCTGTAGCCGGATTTGTTCATGTACCAGTCGGGGTATTGCTGACCGGATGATTGTGCCCATGCGGCAAATTTGAGATATGCGTCAGTTATCTGAATTCGCTCGATTGTGTGCTCAAAACCGGAGGTGATGTTGATAGCCCACGGATGGTTTGCCGCAGATTTATAATACTTTCCGGATTGTGCAGAGGAGTTGTCATCTTCACTACCGAAAAAGTGAGGTGAGGCAAGTGGTGTTGGAGGAGAGTCGGGAAGATGAACTTCGCGGCCTCTGTTCCCATTCACATAAATAAATGGGTTAAATCCGGATATATTAAGATCATTAACTGTGTAGATGCCGGGAGTAAACTTAATCATTATCTCAATTGTCACGGGTGTTACATAGGGCGCATCTTTATGAACGTTAACACCGAACCCGGAAGGTGCAGACATTAAGCTATTTGCGTTAGTAAATACAATAATTGTAGGTAGATTCTGCCCACTCTCTGTTCTGTTAGGATTTAGAGTGACGCCGCTCCCGTAGATCTCCCCTCCCTCTACAATTAGATGAGAATTATTTATAGATGAGCTATTTATCTGAAAGCCGAAGCCATTGGCATATTGAGCACCGATAGCCTTGATTGTAAACGAGCAGAGCATTTTGGTCAGGAAGTTTGAGGGATTTGTAATCATCTCAAATCTGTAATCCAAAACAAGATCATTAAAGTCGTAATCACCCTTAGCCGGCCACATATCTTCAAAAGCAAGAGTCCCGGCACCATGAGCAGGGAAATAGTTGTTGAAGGCCATACCAGGATCATCAGGATATGCGTCATCACCATTGGGGATCCCATCTCCATCACTGTCAGGATTATTGCTGATCTGAACAATCTCCGCTATCTGCTCAGGGGAGAGCGAGACTCCAAAAAACATAACATCATCAATTTTTCCCTTGAAAAACTTCTGGTTACCGTTATCGGACCCGATGGATAAATTGCGGGAATTAACCTTAAGTTTTCCGGTAACAAGCTTGCTATTATGCAAGCGGCCATTTATATAGAGAGATAAAACAGAACCATCATAGGTCATGGCAAGGTGGTACCACTCATTCAGGATGGGTCTGCCCGATCCCCACTCAAGAGAGTTGCCGCTATCATCCTCCATCCTTATCCCCACGCTCCAACCTTTCCAAACATCCAACCATATTCCGTGACCATCCCAATCTCCCTTCTGGAAAATCTTGGCCGTCTTGTTCTCCTCAGGATTTATCCATGCCATCATGGTAATCGCATCTGTAGGTGCAAGCGCGGGAGTGTGATTTATATGAACATTACTGCTTGTTCCGTTAAAAGATAGTGCACCACCTTTTATACCCGTTACTCGTACAGCGTTAGAGATGAGTCCATTATATAAACTTTGAGAATCATTTGCAATATTACCGCTACTCTCATCAAAACTCCAGTAGGAGATGGGCAGAACGGCGCTCTTCATACTTGCACTCTCCATACTTGCACCCTTCATGCCGGCACTCTTCGTAGCTACACTCTTAATGTCCATTGCTTTTGATGAGACGGGCAGATGATTCATCACAACGGTCAGTTCCGGAGAGTTTACAGATTTTTCAATGCCGTTTATTTTAATGGTGCCGATATTTGAAGGGATATTAACTGTTATCACATAGGGTTCAGGAGCTCTGTTATGAAGACCACGGTGATAGATTATTTTCCCATCAACAGAGGTGATATCAATAAATGAGGTAAGATCACTAAATATTGTGATGCTGACATCACGTGAAGTTAGCCATTTAAAATCCGGGGAGATAACCATATCCTCAAATTTAGCCAACGGCACCACACCTGGTTCGCCGTGGTTTATCTTGATACAAGAGCATAGAAGGAGGACCTTGGCAAGGGTTGTGGACCTTGCCAATATTTGTGGAAGAGTCCACAAATGTTGGCTTGGCCATGAGAATGGCCACATTTGCATGCAAGGTCCACAACCCTTGCCAAGGTCTACTCTTTTACACATCTTACTGAATATCCGTTAACTTTGTCCCGAAAGAATCTCTGTCCGGGATTATCAATTGTAAAGTATAAATTTCTAACATCTTCCGGCTCGCTGTTTAGTGGCCAGTAGTAGCCGGCTACACCTCTGTTGGAGAGCGAACTGGAGATATTCCTGAAACCACCCGCAGGTAGAAATACGCTGTTCACCCTCGCACCGGCATGATCCGGACCAAACCATCTGCCCGCCAGAGCATCCACGCCACTGCCTCCGGCGTTTACCCAGCTGCTGCCGGCATCCATCAGTGCGCTCAACTCAGCTCCATTAGGAACCCTCCAACCTGTAGGGCAAGGATTGTAAAGCGACATATTCCATGTGGCCTGATATGTTGTACACCAATCTTTTAGCCCCTGAAAAAATCTATCTGCATTAGAGAGCAGATTGCCAACCTCAAGTGAAACAGGAGCAGCCGAATTAGAAAAATCACCTCCGATATCTCCCTGTCCCCTCTGTCCGTACATTCTACCCCATTGATATAGAAGCCCGTACAAGCGATCTGACGAATATCCCGCATTTACGGGTGACCACCACACGCCACCAATCTTGACTGAAGGTAGCGAATTGCCGGGAAATACCGGTGCCGGCTCTGCAGAGAGGGTGAAGCTCCTCTCCTGGCCGTACGAAGTTCCAATCTCATTGGTGGCAAATGCTCTTACATAATATGTCGCCCCTGGTGTCAGCCCGCTGATGTAGCCCTCAAAACTGCCGGTACCTGTGCCGGATGGTAACTTATTGTCGTTAATTGTTGGTCCGGGTGAAGTTCTCCAACACACACCTCTTGCAGTGACAGATGCACCACCATCGTTAGTTACGCCTCCTCCAACCTTTGCGCTGTTTGCAGATATGTCAGTAACTGAAGATGTTGTAACTACGGGTGCCGATATTGACTGTGGATTAGCAAGATAGATGAACTCCATTACAATATTTCCGCTAACCTCAGGGTTGTACCAGTCGGGGCTGCTTACCCCTCCGGATGTTGCCCACTCTCTGAATTTTGGGTATGCCTTGAGAATTGAGCTGCGTTCTGACGGATATTTGAAGAATTCGGGCACCATAATTGCCCACATCATCCCCTGTTTATTTTTAAACTTGTTTGATTCACTGACATTAAACCCGTTTGCCAGAGAGGCATTGAATTTTGTTGTTGCAACATTAGACGGCAGGTGTATCTCCCTCTCCCTCGACCTTGAAACAATAAATAGATTGAAGTTATCTATTGATAGATCAGATGGTTGTACCGGCGTGTTGAAGGATAGAGTAAGGTGATTGTTTGGCGTTGCTCTATGGTCACCATTTACAGTGTTTAGAAAATAGGGGTACGACAGCATATCCCTCTGATTATTAAACAGTGGAATTACAGCTAGTGAGAGGCCTGTCTCTGCGCCGTTTGCTCCCACTTCAAAAGGGGAGGAGCCTGTCAATGTACGTCCTGTTACTGATCTTATATTGGATGCCTGAACTCTGTCAAGTTGGAATGCAGCTGCATTATTGTAAGTACTTCCGGCAGCTCTCAGATTGTAATCGACTCGTAATCTTGTTACTGAATTCGATGAGTTTGTATAATAAGTAACTCTTATTCCCAGTATAATATCATTTAGATCGTAATCTCCCTGCTCCGGCCACATATCTTCATAAACAAAAGTGCTCCAGCCCTGCGCAGATGGAAAAAAGGAGGCGAAAGCAACCTCAGGGTCGTTGTCGTCAATATCCATCCCAAGCGGCACACCATCACCATCTGCATCAATAAAGACAACATTCATTGCGATAGGACCCTCCTGAGATGATTTTGTGATCTTTGCAACTTCAGAAGATATGGAAGAGAAGAAGTTGACATAAATTGTGCTGCCGGTAACATCTACAGCTTTAACGTTTCTACCTCCGTCAGGAAGTATCTCCTGAACATAAATCACAGGCAGAGATGTGGCAAGCGAGATTGTACTCTTGAATGGCGCTCCGGGCTTTGCTGCTCCTGATGCAATAAGCTGAGAGTCATCCATCTTAGCATCTCTAAAAAATTTGATAACTCTAACCAAATTGTCATTAACTCCGGGAATGGAGATTACACTAACAACACAATTGATCTCCTTAACTGTTCTCCAATCGAAACCTGCAGGGATAATCAGCTCATCATCATCAGGTTTTATGTTGGAGTGAGGTTGTTTAACGCAACTTGTAGCTAGTAGGGCTGCTATAATAAGGGTATTTAGCAGTAGAATAGAACCTTTGGGTAGAATTGAAATTTTACGCAAAAGTGTGCTCTTGAAGATTTTCATAGTGACCAATATCTGCTATATTAATTGGTATCTGTATAATAGGCTCAAATGTAATAAAAAAATTTCACCTTGGCAAGGGTTGTGGACCTTGCATGCAAATGCGGCCATTCTCATGGCCAAGCCACCATTTGTGGAGCCGTCCACAAATGGTGGCAAGGTTCACAACCCTTGCCAAGGTTCCCCCTTTTTTACTATTTTTGTTTTATGATTATGCGAAATTTTACTCTTCTTTTTTCTGCGATGCTTTTTTTTAATTTGTTAGCGTCTCAGAGCTCTTATCCGGACACCCTAAGGGCTGTGCGAGTATCCAAGCCTATCCATATTGATGGAGATTTGACAAAGGTGGTGTGGCAAGAGGCATCTCCAATAACCAACTTCACTCAAAGGGAGCCGGTTGAGGGGGCTCAGCCGACAGAACAGACAAAAATTGCGGTTCTGTACGATACTCATAATATCTATTTTGGAGTTTGGTGTTTTGACTCTCAGCCAAGCAGGATATCTGCAAAGGAGATGGTTAGAGATTTTGACTGGGATAGCGATGATGATATCGAGATAATGATCAGCCCTTTTGACGATAATCGCAATGGCTATCTGTTTATTACTAATCCAAACGGTGCAATGGCTGATGTGTGGCTTGGAGGGGATGGCGGCAGATTCAACACCGACTGGAATGGGGTGTGGGATGTGAGGGTGACCCGTGACGATAAGGGTTGGTATGCAGAGTTTGCAATTCCGTTCTCTACCCTTAAATTTAAGAGCGATAGCGTTCAAACGTGGTCGATTAACTTCGAGAGAAATATTCGCAGAAAGAATGAGCAGATACTATGGCAGGGATGGTCACGTAGTTTCAGTATCTCCAGTATTGCGCAAAGCGGTAAATTAGAGGGTCTTAGTGGTATAAAACAGAAGGACAGGGTAGAGATCACACCCTATATAACTACAGGTGCAGAGTGGCAAAACGGGAACTCATCATCTGCCTTCAAAATAGGGGGGGAGATAAATTACGATATCAGCCCTACAATGAAGCTAAACTTTACTCTAAATACCGACTTTGCTCAGGTTGAATCTGACCGCAGAGAGGTAAATCTCTCAAGATTCTCTATCTACTATCCGGAGAAGAGGCAGTTTTTTCTTGAGGGTAAGAGCTATTTTGACATGAGTGTCTCATCTGCACGACTTTTCTACAGCCGTAGAATAGGTATTGACGGGCAATCCATAATCCCGCTTATTGGGGGTGGGCGTCTTTTTGGTAAGATAGGAAAGACCAGCATCGGGATAATGACTCTGCAGACGGCGGCTCTTAAAGGTCTAAGTAGTGCTAACTCATCTATTATCAGGATTAAACAGGATATATTTGAGGAGTCCGGGATAGGATTTATCTCGACACAAAAATTCAGCGACGGTCAATATAGTGCAACTTACGGGGCAGATTTTACATACAGTACATCTAAGTTTCTTGGAAATAAAAACCTGATGACAGGATTTTCTGGTGCTCTGACTCTGGATAATCCCGGCAAGGCATCTGCAAACAACAGCGATAACGCAACTTATCATCTCTTTATATTTTACCCGAATGATATCTGGAGTTTTAATGCAGGATTTAACTCAATCCAGGAGAACTTTAAACCGGCACTAGGATTTGTTAACCGTTCCAATTTCAAGCGGATCTACTCAGAGCTCGATTTTAGACCAAGATTCAAGAATATGCCAAGTTATATCAGATCCTTCTCTTTTCAATTATATGATTTTGAGTATTTTATTAATGACAAAACAGGTTTGGCCGAGACTTTATCTTTAGATATCAGACCATTTGGAGTCAATTTCAGCAGCGGAGATTATTTTGGCCTAAACTACGAGTATCATCAGGATAACCCACATGAAGATTTTCGTCTGATAGATGGTGTTATTATCCCGAAAGGTCAGTATAATGACAACAATTTCAGTGCTGAGTTTCACTCCTTTGATGGTAGAAATCTTAATGCCGGAGTGGAGGTTGAAACGGGTAGCTTCTATACCGGCAGAAGATCAAATATTGAGATCTATCTAAATTTAAGTCTAAACAGACATCTCAGCTTAGGTGTAGACTGGAGCCGCAATAATCTGGATATGCCCGAGGGCCATTTTAAAGTCAACGATTTTGGAGGGAGAGTCAACTATGCATTCAACCCTAAATTAAACTCATCGCTCTTTGCTCAGTGGAACAACGAAGACGATGAGGTAATTCTAAACTACAGGATTAACTGGATTCCAAAGATAGGCAGCTTCTTCTATTTTGTAGTAAATCAGAATATTGACACAGCAAACAACTCAATAAAGCTCACACGCACAACTATCCTTGCCAAACTAATCTGGCGTTTTGCTTTGTAACCTTGGCAAGGGTTGTGGACCTTGCCAACATTTGTGGACGGATCCACAAATGTTGGCTTGGCCATAAAAATGGCCGCATTTGCATGCAAGGTCCACAACCCTTGCCAAGGTTAACTCTCCGTGTAGCTGCGCAGGGCATCTACATATGCTTCAAATGCTTTACGCCCGGTGGGGGTTATTCGGCAGGTTGTTCGAGGCCTTTTGCCTGAGTAACCTTTATCCACCTCAATATATCCGGCCTGAGCTAACTTCTCCAGCTGCACACTCAGATTGCCTGCCGTAGCACCGCTCTTCTCCCGCAGATATACAAAATCTGCCTCCTCCAACGATATCAGCAGAGAAACTACTGCAAGACGAAGCTGCGAGTGGAGTAGTGGATCTAAATCTTTAAACATAGCCTCTTTTTTTAGTTTTCGGTTGTTTTTACCCTGCGGCTTGCTGCATTGAGGATATGGCCGGGGATGATAAGCATAATTACCGAAAATGCAGCAAACACCAAAATCTGATTAATCCCCGGAATAAGCAGAAGAGAGAAGCTTACAATAATCCCCGCAAACCCTGCTATTATTGTGGGTTTGAACTTGATTACCAAACCGCTCATAGCCACTCCGGCGCTAATTAGCAGTGCCATAACAAACATAATCGGGAAAGCTTTGTAATTCACAACCATAAATAGCGACAGCAAGAGGGCGCACACCCCAATCACTATCCAGATCTTCGAAATCACAGCATCCACAAATGTTATTGCCTTTTTCTCTCTGTTCTTCAACATAAAGTACATTATTGGATAACCAACCAGCGGCATCGCAAACCAAAGCCACTGAACCCTGTAGTCGCCGGTGTATAGTATCAACCCATAAATTGCAAGTGATACGACCAGTGTTAAGTATCCCCAAAGCAGATAGATATCTCCTCCACCCCGCTCCATATCGTTGCGACTCTCTTTAATCATCCGGGCAATTAGCTCCAGACTCTCTTTTTGTGATAAATTTTTCTCTTCCATTGTGTTGAATTGTTTGTTTTCTGAATTTGTTTCTCTATTTGTGTTTGAATTT
>CAZCXB010000058.1:0-11121 GCA_964502485.1 uncultured Muribaculaceae bacterium
AAAATGTTCCGAACTATAAAAAATAATTATGAATATTTATTAACAGAAAGTGGTTAATAACCTATCTTTGCAGCCACATATGAGTAACACAGTTTCGGAAGATAGATTTATACAGCAAACTCCTGTAAAAGAGTTAGTTTCGTGGATAAAAAATAGTGAGGAGAGAGCATTGGTTATTGAAGGGCTTCACTCTTCGGCTAAGGCATTCGCAATATCGGCAGCAGCAGATAGGGGTATCCATATGGTACTTCTAAACAACAGGGATGATGCTGTTTATTGTTGCGGAGATCTATATAAGCTTATGGGTAATGATAGAGTATTCTTCTTCCCTTCATCAAAAAACCACAATCTTAGAAACGCAACCAGAGACTCCTCCCATCAGGTGCAAAGAACTGCTGCAATAAATGCAGTAAAGGACTATCTGGACGGCGAATCAAAAAACAAAAGCATTGTTCTTGTTGGTTACCCCCACTCTTTCTGTGAGTTGATAATCAACATAAAGGCTCTTAAGTCAAGTATTTTAAAGATATCTAAAGGGGATACTCTTTCACATGAATTTGTTAAAGAGACACTTATTGCCTACTCATTTGAGAGGGTTGACTTCGTTTCCGAGCCGGGACAATTTGCATTAAGAGGAGGTATAATAGATCTTTTCTCCTACTCTCATAACAAGCCATGGAGACTCGACTTCTTTGGAGATACAGTAGAGAAGATTAAAGAGTTTGATATAGATACTCAAAGATCGCTCGAAGAGAGGGAGAGTGTTGATATACTCCCCAATATATATGAGACAGCAGCTCAAGAGCAGGTAGATATCTTCACATTTTGTAAAGGAGAGTCTGTAATATGGGTTACAGATGAGGAGTATTTCATTAGTCAGACCGGGTTAATAGATGAACATAAAGGTGAGGGTGAGATTATCCTGGGAGCAGATGGGCTTAAAAAAGTGATAGATACGCATAAATGTGCCTTTTTTGCTCCTGTCAGAAGAGGTTATGCGAATGTGAGTAGAGTAGCTTTTCATACAACACCTCAACCGGTGTTCAATAAGAATTTTGAACTGCTTGCAAGAGATATATCGCAAAAGATAGCAGATGGATACGATGTCTCTATTCTAAGTGAAAACCCAAACCAGACAGAGAGAATAAGAAGTATATTCTCATCTTTAAACGGCTTGGAAAACACCCGTTTCGACACAGAGAAGATATCAATTCATGAGGGATTCATTGATCATAATGCAAAGATTTGTCTCTATACAGACCATCAGATATTTGAGAGACATCGCAGAGTTAAACCTCTTAGAGCAGTAGAAAAGAGCGAAAGACTTACCATAAATGAATTAAATTCTTTTGAGATAGGTGATTATATTGTTCATACAGATCATGGAACCGGTCAGTTCGGGGGACTTGTAAAGACAAATATTAGCGGAAAGCAGCAGGAGGCGGTAAAGCTTGTATATAAGGATGGTGACGTTATATTTGTATCTATTCACGGCTTACACAGGATTGCGAGATATAAGTCGAGAGATTCACAACCTCCAAAGGTGTACAAACTGGGTACAGGTGCATGGCAGAAGCTAAAAAGCCAAACCAAGACCAAAGTTAAGGATATAGCAAGAGAGCTGATAGAGCTCTACTCCAAAAGAAAAGATTCAAAGGGGTTTGCCTTCTCCCATGACTCATATATGCAGCAGGAGCTTGAGGCATCCTTTATTTATGAAGATACTCCGGACCAGATAAAAGCAACAAGTGCAATAAAGGAGGATATGGAGCGTCAGTTTCCAATGGACCGACTTGTATGCGGAGATGTAGGATTCGGGAAGACCGAGCTTGCCATTAGGGCTGCGTTTAAGGCTGTGGCAGATAGTAAGCAGGTTGCGGTTTTGGTTCCAACAACCATTCTTGCACTTCAGCACTATAAAACATTCTCCTCAAGGCTAAAGGATTTTCCTTGTAATGTTAGTTATATCAGTCGTTTAAAGAGTGCAGGCGAGATAAGGGATATCTCGACATCAATTGAGAGCGGCAACACAGATATTATTATAGGCACCCATCGTCTCCTTAATAAAGAGATAAAATTCAAGGATCTTGGTCTCCTGATTATTGATGAGGAGCAGAAGTTTGGTGTGGCAGCTAAGGAGAGGCTCAGACATCTCAAACTCAATGTGGATACACTGACTCTCACCGCAACACCAATTCCAAGAACGCTTCAATTCTCACTTCTCGGGGCGCGAGATCTCTCAATCATCAACACACCGCCTCCAAACAGGCTGCCTGTGCAGACAGAGATTATTGACTTTAACCACGATATAATAAGGGACGCTATCAATTACGAGACAGAGAGGGGAGGTCAGGTATTTTTTGTACACAACAGAGTGGAGGATATTCGCTCTATAGAGGATATTGTGAGAAGATTATGCCCGGAAGTTAAGACATGCACAGGACACGGAAAGATGGAGCCGGCTGCCCTTGAGAAGACGGTACTTGATTTTATGATGGGTGATTATGATGTTATGATATCTACAACAATTATTGAGAACGGAATAGATATTCCCAATGCCAATACAATAATAATAAATCAGGCACAAAATTTCGGACTCAGTGATCTTCACCAGCTCAGGGGTAGGGTAGGGAGGTCTAACACAAAGGCATTCTGCTACCTGATAGTTCCTTCAATATCTTCACTTACAGATGATGCAAGAAGAAGAATAAGAGCAATCGAGACATTCTCCGATCTTGGCAGCGGTTTCAATATTGCTATGCAGGACCTGGATATAAGAGGTGCAGGGAATCTTCTTGGCGGAGAGCAGAGCGGATTTATTGCAGATATGGGGTTTGAGACATATCAGCGTATTCTTGCCGAGGCCTTTGCTGAGATTAGAGAGGAGAGGGGTTTGGTTGGTACAGCAGAATTTGAGGATTCCGGTGACCAAAAAGAGGTATCAATTAACAGAGCAAGGGAGAGCGAAGAGGCGTGGATATCCGACTGTGCGATTGATACCGATCTTGAGATTCTTTTCCCCGATAGCTATGTAAATATAACAGCAGAGAAGATAAGACTTTACAAGGAGCTTGACGCAATAAAGGAGGAGAGTGGGCTTATCCGTTTTATCGATGAGGTTCAGGACAGGTTCGGTCCTCTTCCAGAGGAGGCCAGACAGCTAACCTATATAGTTAGGCTAAGGTGGCTGGCAGTAGAGCTCGGTTTTGAAAAAATTATTATTAAAAATGGGATTCTAATTGCCTATTTCGTAAACAATCAGCTCTCCGGATATTACGGATCGAAGAGATTTGCAGAGATTTTAAAGTTTCTTCAAAACAAGCATAAGAGGTTCAGGATGAAGGAGCAGAAGGAGAAACTTTATATAACTGTAGAGAGTGTTACAAGCGTAGAGCAGGCCTATAATATTTTTTTGGAGATGAAGTTATAATTTTTTTTACCTTTGCCGGTCGTGATAAATCTGTTAATAGACATAGGTAATACATCTGTAAAGGCCTCTTATGCTATGGGAACCTCGCTTGAGGAGGCTATAAGGTACACAGGAGATGATGTATACGGTTTTATCTCCGGTCTTGCAAAGCAAAGAGGCCCGGAGGTAATTGCTATATCTTCGGTCAGAAATTACGGGAAGGGCTATTTTGACGGGCTTCGCCATGATTGTAAAAGATTGATTATTGTTGACAGTGAGACTGAGCTTCCTCTTATTAACAGATATAAGAGTCCGGCTACACTTGGAACAGACAGAGTTCTTTCGGCTTTAGCCGTTGTGAATATGTTTCCGGAGAGGGATGCTATTATTTTTGATTTTGGAACAGCTCTTACTATTGATTTTATTACAAAAAAAGGTGAGTACTCCGGAGGAAATATTTCACTTGGAATAAAAGGTCGTTTTAAAGCTCTAAATGCTTATACACAACAACTTCCACTGCTTGATATTCCCGAAAGTATTGTACCGGTAGGGGGCACAACAAAAGAGGCAATAGAGAGCGGAGTAGTTTTAGGTCTGATTTTTGAAGTTGAGGGTTATATAAATGAGAATCCCGATCATATTTACATTTTTACGGGAGGGGATGCGATTTATTTTGCAGAAAAATTGAAAAGTTCCATATTTGTAGTTTACAATTTAGTATTGATGGGTTTGGCCCGCGTAGCAGAGAATTATGCGAAATCGGAATAATAAGAGAGTAGTTGCTGCAATGACAGCACTGTTTCTGACAGGCAGTTTTGCCATTGCACAGAACACCGATGCATTGGGTACTTTTACCCCTTACTCCTTGTTTGGAGTTGGGGATATCGGTAAGGCAGGAACAGCCATGAACAAGGCGATGGGAGGGATAGGAATAGGTGTCAGAGATGTTAGACTGATAAATATTCTTAATCCTGCATCTTTTTCCGAGAGGGAGCCTCAATCATTTATGATGGATTTTGGAGTTGACCAGAAGAATATCTACAACTCTTCCTCATCTTCACGTACAGCATACAATGTATTCAATATGCACCATGTAGTTCTGAGTTTTCCAATTACAAAAAAATCGGCCTTTGCTTTTGGAGTAACTCCTTATAGTAGTGTTGGTTATAAGTTTGAGGAGAGAGAGAAAGATCCTGCTGTAATTGATGAGTTTGGAGATATCAGCTATCAGAGATACGGTACAGGCGGAATAAACAGAGCATTTTTGGGAGCATCTGTCAGCCTGCTCAAAAATCTTCATTTAGGTGCAGAGGGAATTTACTACTTCGGTACAATAGATCGCTACTCCAACATTCAGTTTAACACAAACCAGACCTACAGAACAATAAACACAGGAACAGACTATGTACTCAGCTCCCTGTCGGGAAAACTGGGAGTTCAGTATAAGAGGGACATTAAAGAAGATCTTACCTTTTCTGCAGGAGCCACATACCTTATTGGCTCTAAACTCTCGGGAGACCTTACAAAGTATGCCTATGCAACTAACGTAAGCGGCTATAGGGATACTATTAATTTAGAGGTAAATAAAGATACTCAAATGGAGATTCCTTCGGAAATTGGGTTCGGAGTATCTTTGAGAAAGAGTGATAAATGGATGGTAGGAGCCGATTATACAAGACAGGACTGGAGTAAAGTCAGCTTTGCCCCAACTCCGGGAGTTGCCTTTACACCATCTGTAAGTAACACCTTTAAAGTAGGGTTTGAATATATACCCAACAGATACGATATAAGGTACTACTCCAGAAGAATAACATACAGAGGAGGAGCCTATTATGAGAATACATATATGAGTGTTGCCGGAAAACAGATAAACTCTGTGGGTATAACACTGGGTGCGACCCTGCCAATCATGCGCCTGTATAACGGAGTAGGTTTTTCGTTAGATATGGGGCAGAGAGGCTCTCTTAAAAATAATCTTTTACGTGAAAGGTATGTGATGTTCAATATAAGTGTATCACTGCACGATATTTGGTTTATTAAATATAGATATGATTAATTACCGGTAATTAAATAACTTTCTAAGATCATGAAAAAAGTACGCATTTTATTAATTTCTACAATCCTTTCATTGGTTGCAGTTTCTGGATATGCCCAGGGGGCTCTTGCCGGGGCGAGCGACGAGTGTAAGATGAGTCTCTCATTCTACAACGATTGGATGAAACAGAATAACTATGCTGAAGCAGCTCCGCTATGGAGGGAGGCCTTCCGTTTATGCCCTCCGGGTGTCAGACAGGGACTTTATCAGGACGGTCAGAGACTCTTCAGATATTTTATTGAGAAGAACAAGGATAATCCGGAGCTTAAGAATGCTCTCCTCGACTCACTTCTAATGATGTATGACCTGAGGATTCAATACTTTCCATCTCATGCAGCATCGGCCGCTGAGTTTAAGGTTCAGGATATGACAATCTATATGTCAGATAAGGAAAAGGAGTTATATGAAGCTGCAAGCAGGGCGATAGAGATTGCCGGAGATAAGTCAGAGCCATGGCTTCTTGTTCTCTCAATGCAGAAGATGTGTGAAATGTACTCAAAGGAGATGGTATCCGCCGAACAGGTTTTAGATACATACACAAGACTTACTGAAATTATTGATAATCAAATTACTGCAAAACGCCCAAAGGCAGAACCTGCAAAGAAGGATATAGATAATCTTTTTGCAACCAGCGGAATAGCAAGTTGCAGCAATATAGTGGAGCTCTTTACCCCGAGATTCAAGGCCAATCCTACAGACAAAGCCTTGGTATCAACAATTGTAAGTTTGCTAAGTCAGGCTGAGTGCTTTACAGAAGATCTTTTCCTTGAGACAGTAGAGGCACTCTACAATATGGAGCCGACAAATTACGTCTATATTCGTAACTTGTATCGTCTTTATGATACAAAAGGAGATAATGTAAACGCAATAAAAATGCTTCAGGCAGCAATTGACAGCCCTGAGTCTAACGACGAAGAGGATGCAAATATGCTTGTAACTCTATCTAATTACTATTTCACAAAGATGGAGAATCTGGGAAAAGCAGCAGAGACAGCAAAGCTTGCTATTCAGAAGAGTCCTACGGTAGCCGGAAGAGCAAATCTTATCTTAGGTTTAGTATGGGGTTCACTCAGGTGTACTGGAAACGACATTGAGATAAGAGCCAAATACTGGGTTGCTGTTGACTATCTAATCAGGGCAAGAAATGCAGACCCTTCTATATCAGAAGAGGCCAACAGACATATCTCAACCTACAGTCAATATTTTCCTGCGCAGGAGGATGCATTTATGTATGACATAATTGACGGTGCTTCATACACTGTAAGCTGTGGCGGTATGAGGGAGACAACAACCGTAAGAACAAGAAAGTAGTCTATATGACGGGATACTCGTTTCATAATGAGATAAAGATGGTAGCAGTCACATTGGTGATTGCTACTCTTCTTTTCTCGTGCAAGGAGGATATTCCAAAAACGGATCTCGGGGATGTTGTTGAACTCCCTACTCAGAGAGTCGAAAATATGAATGTAATTCAATATGTTAGAGGGATTACTTCATATATTATAGATGCTCCTCTAATGGAGAGATATACAGCCTCTGAATCTCCCTATGATGTCTTTCCGCGTGGGATTGTGATGAGGGGATATACTCCGGAGGGGCTGCTTGAGACAAGAATCAGGGCAAACTTTGCAAAACATATAAAGGAGAGCCAGCAGGAGATATGGGAAGCTTACGGAAATGTTGTCATTAACAACTATATCAACGGAGATAGAATTGAGACCGATACCCTTTACTGGAACAGATTGACAAAGAGGATCTATACACATACATGGGTAAAGATTACAACTCAGGATCTCTTTATGCAGGGCTACGGAATGGAGTCCGACGAGATGGCACGAAACGCAGTTATTCAGAATCCTTACGACAGTTATGCAATTGTGAGCAGAGATTCAACAGAAATTCCCTATATTGACACCGCAAATTTTATAGGACCCTTACTACCTTTAGTTAAATTGAATCTTTGAATCTTAACAGATGGAAGCATCAATAGCCATATCGGCAGTATCAATACTCTTAATGGCACTCTTTACGGCGCTTGAGACCTCCTTTGCTACCTTTAACAGACTAAAGCTGGAGGTAGACAAGAGGCAGGAGAAGAGGTACGCCCTTCTTACAGAGAGGTTGCTCGAGAGAGAGGGAGAGCTCTTCTCTTCGTTAAGAGTTGCATCAGAGATATCTCTTGTAGTGTTTGGAGTATCCTTTGCAGGAATCTTTCCAGAAATGGCTATAGGAGTACCTGCTGCAATTGTCTCGGTAATAGTTTTGACAAAGGTGATTCCTATGGTTATCTCTGCAGTCAATGCAGATTTTATTATGGAACACTTTGTCTTTGTGGCAGGTTGGGTTCTAAGACTACTCTCGCCGTTTGTGAAAAAGGACAATCAGTCTGCTCTCATAGAGAGGGAGGAGTCTAATGAGATGGTAATTCTCCAGAATGCGCTCGATTTTTCTGAGGTAAAAATTAGAGAGTGTATGATTCCAAGAACGGAGATATGTGCTATAAGCGAGAGTGCTTCAGCGGAGGATCTGCTTACACTTTTTGCAGAGAGTAAATACTCCAGAATCATTATATACAGAGAGGATATAGACAAGATAACCGGTTATGTTCACTCCAAGGATCTCTTTGCGGGAGGCAGATCTATAAAGGAGATTATTCGTGAGATAGACTTTGTGCCGGAGGAGATGGGGGCAAAAAAACTGCTTGCTATGCTGATAAAGAGCAAAAGGTCTATTGCAGTCGTGAATGATGAGTATGGCGGAACTGCAGGAATTGTAACACTCGAAGATTTGATTGAGGAGATTTTTGGAGAGATTTCTGATGAGCTGGACAGAGAGGAGCTTATTGAAAAGAGGGTATCAGAGAATCAGTTTATCTTCTCTGCAAGACTCGAGATAAAATATCTCAATAAAAACTACGATCTTAATATACCGGAGAGCGAAGATTATGAAACACTTGGTGGTTTTATAACATGGTTTCACGAAAACATTCCATGTGAGGGGGAGCAGCTTCAATATAAAAACTTCGATTTTTCAATCCTCAAAACAAGTGCAAACAGAGTGGATAACGTCTCTCTGACAATTATTGAGTAGTATTAATCATAAACAAAAAATTACTATCTTCGCGCCTTACAAGAAAATAACCAAATAAAATAATTTAAAATGGCAGTTCTCGAGAAGATCCGCGTTAAAATGGGTGTCTTTATCACAGCGATAATAGGCCTTGCCCTTCTATCATTTATTCTTGACGCAGACACACTACAGTCGGCAATATCACTCTTCTCTTCCAAATATGATGTTGGAGAGATGAACGGTAAAGCTATTTCTTACCAAGATTTCCAAAAGCGGGTTGACTATTTTTCCCGGGTAAATCAATTAGTAACAGGTTCAGCTACTCTTGATGAGAAGAGCTCAGAGATGGTTAATCAAAGTGCATGGCAGGATCTGCTAAGCGATAATGTACTTATCCCAACGATTGAAGCAGCTGGTATAGCTGTGGGTGAGGAGGAGCTGTTTGATTTGAGCCAGGGATCGTCAATTTCTCAGGTCCTGTTGCGTGAACAGGCATTTATTGGCGAAGATGGTCAGTTTGACAGAAATCTTTTGATTCAGTTTATTCGTGCAATTCCTCAGGATAACACAGGCAACCTTGCCACATACTGGGATTATTTAG
Source organism: uncultured Muribaculaceae bacterium (assembly GCA_964502485.1). Taxonomy (GTDB): domain Bacteria; phylum Bacteroidota; class Bacteroidia; order Bacteroidales; family UBA932; genus Bact-08. The sequence continues at coordinate 9,175 of CAZCXB010000058.1, forward strand.
AGAAGAACATGATTGTAGACCAGATGGTTGGCAAATATGTTACACTTCTTGCCAAGAGCAATATCCAGAACCCGGTTGAACTGAGAAGGACAATCATGGACAACAATGTTACCTCCGATGTCTCATTTATAATTCAGCCATACGGATTTGCTGAGGATACAACCATAGCTGTTTCAAGAAAAGAGGTGAGAGATTACTACAACAAGCATAAACACAGCTTTGAGCAAGCAGCAAGCAGAGATATTGAGTATTCGGTTTTTGAGGTTATTCCATCACTTGAGGATGTAACAGCTGCAGAGAATGAGATTGAGAAGCTTATGGAGGAGTTCTCTACAACAAACAATATGAGAGGTTTCCTTGTAAGAAATTCCGACAAGCCTTTAGACACATACTTTTACAAAGCAGGAGAACTTGCTTCAAAGTCACCTGTTCTTGACAGCTTTGCCTTTAAAGCTAAGGTTGGAGAGGTTTTGGAGCCGTTCAAGGAGGGCGATATATTTCGTGCTGCAAAGGTTATAGCATCAAGACAAATTCCGGATTCGGTATTTGCACAACACATCTTGCTACTCAATACAGATAGGGCTGCAGCAGCAAAGAGTGCAGATAGTCTTATGGGAGTTCTTGCTAAGGGAGCAGACTTTGCTCAGATTGCCGCTCAGCACTCACTGGATAAGAATCCGAATGTAACACCCGGAGAGTTGGGATGGATGACTCAGGCAACGATGATTCCAGGTTTTGACACATGCTTTGTTGCTCCTGCAGGAAAGCTGTTTACACTCGAGACAACCTACGGACTTCATATCCTAAAGGTAAATGAGAGGACAAAACCTGTGAACAAGGTTCAACTTGCAATTTTTGAAAAAGCAGCAGTAGCAAGCAGAGAGACATTCCAGAACTACTACTCAAAGGCAAACGAACTTGCATCAAAATCTGATGGAAAGATTGAAAACTTCAATAAGATAACACAGGAGATGGGTATCTACCCGATGCCTGCTTACAACATTGCAGAGGGAGCAAAGAGTATTGCAAACTACTCAAACGCAAGAGAGATAACAAGATGGGTCTATCAGGCATCAAAAGGCGATGTGTCTCAGATAATCTCACTTGATAATAAATACTTCTTCGTTGTTGCCGTTACACAGGTAAGAGATGCCGGAGTTCCGTCTGTAGAGAGCATAGAGACAGAGCTTGCTAAAGTTTTAAGAAAAGAGAAGGCAGATCAGAAAGCACTTGCTGCAGTAAAAGAGCAGGTTACAGGTCTATCGACGCTTGAAGAGATGGCCGAGAAGCTTGGCACAACTGTAAGCAAACAAACAGGTATATCCTTCGGTGCTCCGGGTGCACAACAGTTTGACCCTAAATTTGTTGGTTTTGTATCAGGTGCCCCTCTAAATACACTTGTCGGTCCTGTTGCAGGAAATGTTGGTGTCTATATCTTTAATGTTGACTCAAGAGATACAGGTGCATTCTTTACAGAGGATGATGCTAAGACATCCAAGAATCAGGCATTCGGTTACCAAATACAGATGATACCATCTATACTTGAGAAGAGTGCAAAAGTTAAGGATAACAGAGCGAAGTTCTTTTAGAAAGAGGTATTCAGAAATTTTAAAAAAAGAGTGATCATAACTGGTCACTCTTTTTTTAATGACTTTGCCAGAGTTCTCCACATTACTTTTGATCCTCCGAAGTTTTTTAATGCTTCGTAAGCTTTTTCACCTCCTAAAATTTCCCACATAATTTTTTGATCTTTGGGAGTTTTTGTATTACTCAAATATTGAGATATATAGTTCCTATCAACTCAATCTCGAACGTTAAGCCATTGTGCTTATATCTTTATATTACAATTGATTACAATATAATTCTCAAGAATATGGTCTGCTGCGCAGGGTTTATTATTGCTGCGCAAGTTCATTTATTGCTGCGTAAGCTTTTTACCGCACCACC
>CAZCXB010000059.1:0-11113 GCA_964502485.1 uncultured Muribaculaceae bacterium
ATTTTAAGCTACAAATATAATTAATAATTTTTTAACTGCCTAAGATAGGCTTGAATGGTATTCTCCAGCCCGAGATAAATTGCTTCACAAACCAGTGCATGCCCGATAGAGACCTCGAGAAGATCCGGGATACTCATACTAAAGAACCTAAGGTTATCCAGATTAAGATCGTGTCCTGCATTAATTCCGATACCTGCCAATCTTGCCGCCTCTGCCGCCTTTACAAACGGTATTATTGCCTGCTCTCTTGTGCCAAGAGCATATCCGGAGGCATAACTCTCTGTATATAATTCAACTCTGTCGCACCCGGTATCTGCAGCATATCTGACCATCTCCTCATCCGGATCCACAAAGATTGATGTTCTTATCCCCTGGTCAGAGAATACTCTACATATTTTTTTAAGATAGCTGTTGTGTCTTTTTGTATCCCAGCCGCAGTTAGAGGTAATGGCGTCGTGTGCATCAGGTACAAGTGTTACCTGAGCAGGTCTGTTTTCCAGAACAAGCTTAATAAATGAATCAACCGGGTTACCCTCTATGTTGAATTCTGTAGTTAGAATTGGTTTTAACTCCCTTACATCACTATATCTGATATGTCTTTCATCAGGTCTTGGATGCACTGTAATACCTTCTGCTCCAAATCTTTCACAATCAAGTGCCGCTTTAAGAATATCCGGCATGTTGCCCCCTCTTGCATTTCGGAGTGTGGCAAATTTGTTTATATTTACGCTCAATTTTGTCATAATGGATGCAAATTTATCTATTTTTGACAATTATTACACTTTACAGAAAGAATGAAGATAGCAATTTTTGGACGAGAGATAAATGAAAAATGGAGAAAAAGGCTCTCCGGAATTCTTAATGCGTTGGATAAAAGGGGAGTTACTCTTACCTACTATCGCTCATTTTATCTTAGCATGTGCGAGTATGACTATATGGAGATTCCACAAGGGGCCCTTTTTAGCGGAGAGAGCGATTTACCGGCTGATACAGATATTTTCCTATGCTTTGGAGGAGACGGAACATTTCTGGAGTCTGTCACCATTGTCAAGGATAAGAACATTCTTGTTGCAGGCGTCAATTTTGGAAGACTCGGATTCCTTACGAGTGTAGATTCAAATATGGAGGATGAGTGGATTGACCGAATCTTGGCAGGTGATTATATGGTAGAGAAAAGAGGTGTTCTAACAGTCTCCTCCTCTGCACTCCCTCCCAATTTTTGCCGCTTTGCACTTAACGAGGTCTCTTTCCAGAGAAAAGACCCCTCGATGCTCTCGGTACATGTAAAAATCAACGGAATGAACCTCCCCCCTTACTGGTCGGACGGATTGGTGCTTGCAAGCCCTACCGGCTCGACTGCTTACTCTATGAGTGTAGGAGGCCCTGTGGCTCTTCCCGGGGTTAAGGCTCTGATTCTTGCTCCAATATCTCCACACAACCTAAATGTAAGACCATTAGTTGTTTCGGATGACTCAGTTATTGAGATATATGTTGAGAGCAGACGAGGAGAGGCTATTATAAGTTTGGATAACAGGTCTTTTACCATTCCGGCAGGTGTTAAGGCCACAATCTCCAAGGCAGATTTTGAAATTAAGTATATCTCCCTGACCAAGGGAAGCTTCATAAGGGCTTTACGCGAAAAGTTATTGTGGGGTGAAGATAAGAGAAATGTATAATAAAAAAGGAACATAATAATATAATGGATAGAATACCAAAGCATGTCTCCATAATTATGGATGGAAACGGAAGATGGGCAAAGAGCAGAGGGCTTGAGAGACTGGAGGGTCATAAAGCAGGGGTTGAGTCTGTGAGAGCCGCTACAGAGTTTGCAGCCGAAAACGGGATAGGTTATCTTAGTCTATTTGCCTTTTCCGAAGAGAACTGGAACAGACCTCAGAGCGAGATAGCAGGACTTATGGAGCTTATGATAGATGCAATAGTAAAGGAGAGCTCTACGCTTATGGATAACAATATCAAATTTTGGGCTGTCGGAGATATGAGCAGACTATCTGTAAGAGTAACTGATAAGATTAGGGAGATAGAGAAGAAGACAGCCGGGAACACAGGTCTTAATTTTGTCATTTTTCTGAGCTATAGTGGTAAATGGGATATAATCCAGGCTGTTAACAGAGCTATTGAGAGAGCATTAAACGATCCGGAGTCTATAGAGAGTCCCATTACACCGGAGTATTTTGACACACTTCTAAGCACAAGTCGCATTCCCGACCCCGACCTGCTGATAAGAACAAGCGGAGAGCAGAGGATAAGTAATTTTCTATTGTGGCAGTGTGCCTATACAGAATTTTACTTTACAGATGTTCTTTGGCCCGATTTTCGCAAAATTGACTTCAGAAAGGCCCTGGATACATACGCCGAAAGGGAAAGAAGGTATGGAAAGACAGGAGATCAGATTAATAAAATCAATTAAACAGACCTTGGATACAAATAAAACCTTATCTTTGCAGCTTTACAGTCGAAAAGTGCAGATGAAGTCATTACCACTTATCCTTTTATTGTTATTTCTATCTCCCCTCAACAGGGCAGATGCTCAGGACAGCACATTGACCAAGGGAGTTGTCGTGGATTATAACAAACCTCAGGATTACATTATTGGAGGAGTAAGAGTCTCCGGAGTTAAATTTATTGGCGAAGAACAGATAATCTCCCTCACAGGGTTGGCTGTGGGAGATAGGATAACAATTCCCGGAGAGGAGGTATCCTCTATCGTCAAAAGGATATGGATGCAGAGATTTTTCTCCGATGTTGGCCTTTACATCGACTCTCTTTCGAGGGATACTGTCTTTCTTAACATTCACCTTATGGAGAGACCCCGTGTATCGAGATGGGAGTTTGAGGGTGTAAGAAGCGGAGAGAAGACAGATCTCAACGAGAGGCTTAAGCTTAGAAGAGGTAGTGAGCTCTCTGACTATATTGTCACCTCATCTTCCGAAATAATTAGAAAATTCTATGTAGAGAAGGGCTTTCTTCAAACTGAGGTTACCGTAAGGCAGGAGGAGGACTCCCTTATTGCAAATGCCGTTATGGTTACATTTGTGATAGATAAGAAGAGCAAGGTAAAAATCAAACAGATAACATTTGAAGGGAATGATAATATAAAGGATCGCAAGCTTGCATCTGCAATGAAAAAGACAAAGGATATGCGAATCCTCAATTTCTTCAATAGTAAAAAATTTAATGAGAAGGAGTTTGAAAATGATAAAAAGCTTATGCTTCAGAAATATAGTGAAGCCGGTTTTCGGGATGCCAAGATTGTAAGTGATTCAATATATTACTTAGAGGATGGACGTCTTGGAATCAACTTCAAAATTGATGAGGGTAAGAGATACTATTTTCGGGATATCACATGGACAGGTAACTCGATTTATTCCGGAGAGCAGCTTAATAGTGTGTTGCGTATAGCAAGAGGCGATATCTATGATGTAGTCTCAATGGAGAAGAGACTCTTTGATGCAGAGGATGGAAACATCTCAAAGATGTACAGAGATGGTGGTTACCTCTTTTTTCGGGTAATGCCGGTAGAGAAATCGATTGTCGGAGACTCTGTGGATGTTGAGATGAGGATGTTTGAAGGCAAACCAGCTACTTTTAACAGAATTATCATAAACGGCAACAACGTAACAAATGAGAAGGTTGCAAGAAGGGAGCTCTATACACGTCCCGGATATCTCTTTAACCAAACTTATCTTGAGAGATCACTACGAGGACTTGCGGCAATGGGGCACTTCGATCCGGAGAAGCTGATGTCTGCTACCGGATACAGTATTGTACCAAACGAAAATGCAAATACAGTTGATGTAACATATAATCTGGAGGAGAAGTCCAACAGTCAGTTTGAGATTGCAGGTGGATGGGGAGGAAACACATTTGTAGGTACCCTCGGCATAAGCTTTAACAACTTCTCACTGAGCAAGGTATTTGATAAAAAGGCATGGAGACCTGTGCCTCTGGGAGATGGTCAGCAGCTCTCCATAAGGTTCCAGACCAACGGCTCCTACTATACAGCATTATCTGCAAGTTTTACAGAGCCTTGGCTATTCGGGAACAAGCCGACATCATTCAGCCTATCTACATACTACACAAAGCAAACGAACTCCACATATTTCTATCAGAACTCAGGGCAGAGTATGGAGGTTTACGGATTCTCTGCAGGGATAGGTACAAGATTAAAATGGCCGGATAATGAGTTTATTCTCTATAATGAGATCGGGGCACAATCATACAAGCTAACCGATTGGCAGTACTACTTTATATTTAAAGATGGTATATCCAATAATATAAACTGGAAGATCCGCCTTCAGAGAAACTCTACTGATCAGCCTGTCTATCCACGTTCCGGATCAGATTTTCAGCTGGGTCTTCAGATAACTCCGCCTTACTCTCTGTTCAGACCGGCAGATACAGACTACGCCGGTATGACCGACTCGGAGAGATACAGATGGATAGAGTATCATAAGTGGACCTTTAAAGGGACTACCTATACCAAGCTGATAGGAGATCTTGTCCTAATGACAAGGGCAAACTTCGGCTACCTTGGACTCTTCTCACGAAGTCTTGGATACTCACCTTTCGAAGGGTTTATATTGGGTGGTGACGGTATGTCGGGATATAACACCTATGGTTCGGAGGTTATCGGACTAAGAGGTTATCCCAACAACTCTCTTACCCCAAGGATAAACAACAGTTACGCAGGTAATGTATATGATAAATTTACCTTAGAGATCAGGTATCCTGTTGTTCTTCAGCCACAATCTACAATTTATGCGCTTGTTTTTCTCGAGGGTGGTAACAGCTGGTCTGATATCAGAGATTTTAACCCATTCTCGATTAAACGATCGGCAGGATTTGGCGTAAGGGTACTACTACCTATTGTAGGTATGTTGGGAATTGACTGGGGATACGGATTCGATCCGGTAGAAGATAAAGCAAGAGGGGGAAGTAACTTCCACTTTGTAATAGGACAACAGTTTTAAACAGTATAAATTTCCGGTTATGAAAAAATTATTTTTAATTCTGGTTTTGCTGAGTGCCTTTACGGTAACAGCAACTGCTCAAATGGCAGCGTTTGTAAATACAGATGCAATATTGTCAAAGATCCCGGAGTACACACAGGCTCAACAGCAGCTTGAAAGGCTAAAAAGTCAGTATGAAGTACAGCTTGAGAGGGAGGTCGCCGAAATTGAAAATCTCTTTAAAAGATATCAGTCAGAGAAGTCAATGCTTAACGATCTTCAAAGGCAATCAAAAGAGAACGAGATAATTACAAAGGAGAGAGCCGTTAAGGAGAGACAAATAGAGATCTTTGGACAGGATGGTGTAATGGCATCACGATCTAAAGAGCTTCTTGACCCTATCAAGGATGTTGTTCAGGGTGCAATTGATATTACAGCAAGAGAGGCAGGTGCTGTAATCGTGTTTGACCTTGCAACAGTGCAGGGTATTATCTTCACTGACCCAAGAGGAGACCTCACTCAAAGAGTTCTAAACAGACTGGGTATTAAATAAAAAACCAAATAATTTCAATTCAATATGAAACATCTACCAAAAATTCTATTACTCCTCTTTATTCTGGTATCAGCATCAGGATTTGCTCAGAATCTCAAATTCGGACATATCAACTCTCAGGAGCTTATCGCTGTTATGCCGGAGAGGGATAGCGCCATTGTAAAGCTCGAGAAGTATGCAGACGATCTTGAAGAGAACCTTCAGGCTATGCAGACAGAATTTCAAACAAAATTAAATACATATCAGCAGAGACAGGCAACCTGGACTGCAGCTATTCTTGAGTCAAGAACAAAAGAGCTTCAGGAGCTTGATGCAAGAATTCAGCAGTATCAACAGACAGCTTCTCAGGAGTATCAGCAGATGCAGCAACTACTATATGCCCCTGTATTCCAAAAAGCAAATGAAACAATTCAGAAGATTGGAAAGGAGAGAGGCCTTGTTTACATCTTTGATACAGCATCGGGAACTGTTCCTTATATCAATGCAGAGGTAAGCGAAGATATTCTTCCTCTCGCAAAAGCTGCTCTAAATATTCCTGCAGATAAAAAGCCTATGCAGACAGGTGCTGCACCACAGTTGTAAAATAATCTAATTTATAGGAATATCGGTAGGATATTTTATTTAACTTTACTGTCGCTCCATCTATGGGGCGACTTTTTTTGTTATGACCCTTAAAAATTCAGACAAATTATCTATAGGAATTTTTGATTCCGGAGTTGGAGGACTCTCGGTTTGGAGAGAGATAGTAAAAATTTTACCTCAGTATAACTATCTCTATATTGCAGACTCACTATATTGCCCTTATGGGCCAAAATCACGAGATGAGATAGTTGGAAGAGCATCGGCAATTACGGAATTCCTAATTAAAAGCGGAGTATCTGTTATTGTAGTTGCTTGTAATACAGCAACATCTGCAGCGATATCTACTCTAAGAGGCAAATATAAGACTCCTTTTATCGGAATGGAGCCGGCAGTAAAGCCGGCAGCCTCCCTCTCGAGGAGTGGTGTGATAGGGGTTCTCGCAACCAAAGGGACTCTGGAGGGCAACCTGTATCAATCCAATCTCGAGAAGTATGCTTCTGATACAAAAGTAATAGAGAGAGTGGGAGAGGGGTTGGTTCCTCTTGTAGAGAGCGGGAAGGTCGACGATCCCTATACCGAATCCCTTTTAAGAAGCTATCTTGAACCTATGATTGAAGAGGGTGCCGACCATATTGTGCTTGGGTGTACACACTACCCATTTTTATCTGAGGTGATTATGAAGATTGCAGGTGAGCATGTTACAATTGAGGATCCCGCTCCTGCTGTTGCAAGACGACTCGCCTCTGTTATATCCGATCTAAAGCTTGCAGAGGCATCTACCGATAGATCAGGAGAGACACTCTTCTACTCCACAGGCTCTCTTCAGGTTCTTAAAGATATGGCTCTTAGAATTCTTCCCGATATTCCGGATGAGAATTTTTGTGAGGTGAAGATTTGAAACTTAAACAAAAACAGATAATTATGAAAACTGAAATGTTATTTTACCTTGTTCCGCTTGCATCTGTTGCGGCACTCGCCTTTGCCTGGTATTTTTTCCGGGAGATGATGAGGGAGAGCGAAGGGACAGAGCTTATGAAAGAGATTGCATCTCACGTAAGAAGCGGAGCAATGGCCTACCTCAAACAGCAATACCGTATTGTGACGATTGTTTTTATTGTACTTGCCCTCTTTTTTGCACTTCTTGCTTATGTTTTCAAAGTTCAGAACCCGTGGGTTCCCGGTGCTTTTCTTACCGGTGGATTCTTCTCCGGGCTTGCAGGTTTCATTGGGATGAAAACTGCAACCTATGCATCTGCCAGAACGGCCAATGCATGCAGAAGATCGTTGAACAGCGGTCTAAGGCTTGCCTTCAGATCGGGAGCAGTTATGGGGCTTGTTGTAGTAGGTCTTGGTCTTCTTGACATCTCGGTATGGTATATTGTTCTTGATTATTTTGTTGAAAGTATATCAGAGTCACAAAGGATGGTTATAATAACAACTACCATGCTCACGTTTGGAATGGGTGCCTCCACACAGGCACTCTTTGCAAGAGTTGGGGGGGGTATCTATACAAAGGCAGCAGACGTTGGTGCCGATCTTGTAGGTAAAGTTGAGGCAAATATACCTGAGGATGACCCGCGAAATCCTGCTACTATAGCAGACAATGTAGGGGATAATGTCGGTGATGTTGCCGGAATGGGTGCTGACCTCTACGAATCATACTGCGGATCTATACTTGCAACAGCAGCTCTTGGTGCATCTGCCTTCTATATAAATCCGGAGATGCAGTCAAAGGCGATCTTTGCCCCCATGCTGATTGCAGCAGTGGGTATAGCTCTTTCTATAATTGGGATCTTTATGGTTAGGACAAAAGAGGATGCAGGAATGAGGGAGCTGCTTAAATCTCTCGGAAGAGGGGTAAATTTAAGTTCACTGCTAATAGCCCTCTCTACTTTTGGTATTCTCTATACATTGGGTCTGGAGAACTGGCTTGGAATATCATTCTCGGTTGTGACCGGCCTTATTGCAGGGATTATCATAGGTCAGTCAACAGAGTACTACACCTCCCACTCATATAGGCCCACTCAAAAGATATCTGAGAGCGGTAAAACAGGTCCCGCTACCGTTATAATATCCGGAGTAGGAACCGGGATGATATCTACCGCTATTCCTGTTATAACAATTGCAGCAGCCATCATACTCTCATTTTTATGTGCAATCAACTTTGATGTAATGGATATGACTGAGGCCGCCAATATCAGCAAAGGGCTATATGGAATAGGAATTGCGGCGGTCGGTATGCTCTCTACTCTCGGTATAACTCTCGCTACTGATGCTTATGGCCCGATTGCAGACAATGCAGGGGGAAATGCTCAAATGAGTAAGCTGGATCCTGAGGTGCGTAAAAGAACAGATGTACTTGATGCTTTGGGAAATACAACAGCAGCTACAGGAAAAGGGTTTGCAATCGGTTCGGCAGCACTTACAGCTCTTGCACTGCTTGCCTCCTATCTGGAGGAGGTTAAGATTGGGCTAACTCATATTGGACAGACAACAATTGATGTAGCCGGCAGAGTTGTGAATGTTGCGGAGGCAACAATTCCGGATTTTATGGACTATTATCAGGTTACACTAATGAACCCTAAGGTGCTTGCAGGTGTCTTTCTAGGCTCTGTTATGGCATTTCTCTTCTGTGGTCTCACTATGAATGCTGTTGGAAGGGCTGCCCAGAAGATGGTCGAGGAGGTACGACGTCAGTTTCGTGAGATTAAAGGCATTATGGAGGGTGAGGCAACTCCGGATTATGCAAAATGTGTGGAGATCTCAACTAAGGGGGCTCAACGCGAAATGCTCTTCCCATCGATTCTCGCTATTGTTGTTCCTGTTATTACAGGGTTGATTTTTGGTGTCGCCGGAGTAATGGGTCTGTTGGTAGGGTGTCTTGGTACAGGATTTGTACTCGCAGTCTTTCTTGCAAATGCAGGAGGTGCCTGGGATAATGCAAAAAAATATGTAGAAGAGGGGAATTTTGGAGGTAAAGGATCTGATTGTCATAAAGCTACTATTGTCGGAGATACTGTTGGAGATCCGTTTAAGGACACTTCGGGGCCATCTCTCAATATTCTGATTAAACTGATGAGCATGGTATCAATTGTTATGGCCGGCTTGACGGTCGCCTACAGTCTTCTCTAATATTAATGAGTTACTTTTACGCAACTTTTTAACTTAATTTATAATACTACACAGATGAAGAGAATTTTGTTGCTTTTTTTCTTTACCACGCTTGTAATCACAAATGTGAATGCACAGAGCGAAACAAACTTACCGGGATTACCCCAAAAAGGCGGGAGTGCTATCTTTTTTGAATTAGGAGGACACTCTCTATTTTTTGGCTTCAACTACGACGCTCGATTCAATAAAACACCAGATGGTCTTGGGGGTAGGATCGGGATCGGCTATATGGCAGTTTCGGGAGCAAGGTTTCTTTCACTTCCTGTTGCGCTCAACTATATTAAGGGAAAGGATGGCAAGTATTTCGAGATGGGAGCCGGAGCAACCCTGCTGTCATTGGGAGAGAGAGATGGGTATAGTTATGAACCCTCTTATGATTATTTAGGTCATACAACAAGCAGTAGAACTAAGTTGCTGGGAAATATCTCATTCGGATTCAGGAGACAACCTGTGAATGGTGGTTTTCTTTTCCGTGCGGGAGTTGCCCCTGTTTTTGGATTAGAAGATGATAAATCTTTCTTCTTCTTCCCTTTTCTACCATATATAGCAGTAGGATACAGTTTTTAAGCGGCCATAAAGTCAGCTAAAACAGAAAACCGCAATTTCCGAAGCTTCGGAAATTGCGGTTTTTCATTAAGAGAATAGATTCTAAAGGGCTAAAAACTCTTTAAGCAGATCCTCTATCTTATCTTTGTCAACTTTACGTTGGATAATCTTACCCTCCTGGTCAACAAATAGATTTGCAGGAATAGACTTGATATAGTAAAGCTTGGCTGCTTCGCTGTTCCAGTATTGAAGATCAGAGACCTGAACCCAGGTTAGCTTATCATCTTCAATTGCTTTTGTCCATACATTTTGATCGTTGTCAAGGGAGACTCCAATAATGCCGAAACCTGCCTTATTGTACTTTTTGTAGATCTCAACAAGTGTAGGGTTGAAGCGGCGGCAAGGGCCACACCAGCCTGCCCAGAAATCTATCATTGTGATCTTGTGGTTTTTATATACGCTTGATAGAGATACAGGATTCCCTTGTGGGTCATTTAAAGTGAACTCAGGTGCTACCATACCGGGCTCGAGAGTCTTAAGGGTAGCAAGAGCGCTCTCCATATCATTGATAAATCTGTTGCCTTCAAATTGAGGAAGAGCTTTAAAACCGGCAATTTTAGTCTCCATCTCAGTAACAGGATACTCCTCTATTTTTTGAAGAAGCTGGTTAACTGTGAAAAAAGAGTTAGGATTGGTTGCATAAAACACGGAGTCTATAGCTATGATCTCCTTTTGTGCACCTTCATAGATTGCAATTATCTCACCTTTTCTTTCCTCAGAAGTCTCCTGACGGTAGAATTCGGTAAGCAGAGAGTCCAGGTTATACTTTTTGTTAACTTCATCCTTTTGAGCATTAAGTGCTTTAAGTAGCTCATTGGTTGTACCTCCGGTGATTGTTGCCTTATTAAACTCCCCTGCAACAGCCTCTATCACAATTTTTGAGTTGTCGAGGAATAGGTTAATTCTTCCATCAACTCCTTCAATCATAATTCCATAGTTTTCCGGAGTTACCACTTTGCCCTTAAATGTAAATTTTCCGCCGATAAAATCTGCAGTATCCTTTATTGTTTCTACTCTTGAGAAGTTTGTAAGGTAAGCCTTACCGTCTGTTAAATTATCTCCGGTAATAGTTCCTTCAATAATATAGCCGTCATGTTTGGGTGTACAAGCAAACATCGCTGCAACTGCAGCCATTAATAAAAATTTTTTCATTGGTGTTTTTTTGTTTTTTAAAGTAATTTTATCTTAAAGCTTTTGTTTAATTTTAGTTGTAATATCCAGCAACTATCTA
>CAZCXB010000060.1:0-11007 GCA_964502485.1 uncultured Muribaculaceae bacterium
GTTTAAAAGACTGCTACTGACCGCCTTTATGTTCTCTGCATCCATTTTATTGTATGCTCAGACTCCCTACTTTTTTATTAATCCTGATGATTCAGACTTTACAGAGAGCTGTACCTCGATTGTTGTAGGTAAAGATGCAAGTATTGATGGATCTGTAATGACGGCACACACATGTGACTCTAATTACAGAACCTGGCTTGAGATCTTTGGCAGGAGAACATTTAAACCGGGTGAAACCGAACCTGTGTTATGGGGGACTCTTCATAATGAAGAGCCATTTGACCCGAGAAATGTAACCGAGAAAGGGAGAATTCCCGCAATTTCTGAGACCTTTGCATATCTCAATACTGCCTATCCATGCCTCAACGAAAAACAGCTTGCAATGGGCGAGACAACAATTGTTGGAAGGAGGGAGTTGGTTAATGAAAATGGCCTGTTCCTTATAGAGGAGCTTCAGAGAATTGCATTACAGAGATGCTCAACAGCAAGGGATGCAGTAGTTCTTATTGGAAAGCTTGCGCAAGAGTATGGCTACGGTGACTCCGGAGAGTGTCTTACCATAGCAGATAAAAAGGAGATATGGCAACTCGAGATCTTTGGGTCGGGAGCAGGTAAACCAAGTGCAATATGGGTTGCACAGAGAATTCCGGACGACCATGTGGGAATATCTGCAAACATTCCAAGAATTTCAAGGGTAGATTTTAACGACTCTAAAAACTTTCTCTATAGCAATGATATACGTGAAAGGACAAAAAAGCTAGGTCTTTGGGATGGTAAGGAGGAGTTTGTCTTCTGGAAGATCAATAACGGAAGCAAACCATTTGCTATTCGCGATTTCTTTGTATTAAGTACACTTGCACCTTCACTCAACCTTAAGTTCGACTCCGAAGAGCTCCCTTTCTCTGTTAAACCTGATAAAAAAGTATCAGTTCGCGATATAATTGCATTATATAGGGAAACATACGATGGAACAGAGTGGGATCAGACTAAGAATCTTGCTGTTGAGGTGACAAGAAGGGACAGAGTTAAGGGAGAGTATAAGGAGATGGTTAAGCCGATATCAAACTTTATGAGTAATGATATGAGAGCCCTGCTAAATCATATCAAGCCCGGAGTGACCGAGAGAGTGAGAGGGATAGCTGTTATTCAGTGCTCCTATTCCCATATTATTCAGCTAAGAGACTGGTTACCTGACGAAATCGGAGGAGTCGCTTACTTCTCTTTTGACAATCCTGCACAAAGTCCAAGAATTCCGATATACTCCGGAACAATATCACTTCCTAAGAGCTTTGGAGTTTGCGGACAGCATCGATTCCGAGAAGATGCAGCAATATGGGCATTCCGCGAGACTAACAGAATTGCTACAATTAATTGGGATAGAACCCGTAAAATTCTAGAACCACAAATATTAAAATTTGAAGATATGCTTTTTGAAATGGCTCCTTCAATAGAGTTGAGAGCAAAGGAGCTGATAGAAGCGGGTGAAGTTGATAAGGCAAGAGAGCTGATAACTAACCACACACATAATTTTGCTTCAATGACAATGAAAAGGTGGCAAGAGCTTAAAGCAGAACTTTGGACTATCTTTGCAAGAAGTATGTAGTTACTATTCCTAACAACGTTGACCGGCATAATCCTTTTGTGCCGGTCTTTTTTTTTCTACAAAATATACATACCTTTGCCGAGTTTATTTAATTTCTAAAAGAGAATAAGAGTAATGCATCTTAACAAACCTGCAACACTGCACCTGGAAAACGGGGCAGAATTTAGGGGATACTCATTCGGCTACGACCAACCCGTTGACGGGGAGGTCGTTTTTTCTACCGCTATGGTTGGATACCCAGAAAGTCTTACAGACCCATCCTATTCGGGACAGATACTTTGTGTAACCTATCCATTGATAGGCAATTATGGAGTTCCGGAAGATACTCCTACTAAAAACCTGTCTCAACTATTTGAGTCGGAGAAAATTCATGTACGAGGAGTAGTTATTTCTGACTACTCTTTTTGTTATAGTCATTGGAATGCTGCAAAGAGTCTGGATGAGTGGCTTAAAGAGAACAGGATACCGGGAATTTTCGGGATTGATACACGAGAGCTTACAAAAACCCTCAGAGAGAAAGGGGCCATGCTTGGTCAAATAGTACCCGATGGTGAGACTCCTCTTGAAATAAAGGATCCCAATCTCGAAAATCAGGTTGCAATAGTTAGTTGCAAGGAGGTTATTCACTATGGATCAGGGAAGAAAAAGGTGGTTCTTGTTGATTGTGGAGTAAAGCATAATATTATAAGGTGTCTTATTAAAAGAGATGTCGAGATTATAAGAGTACCCTGGAACTACAATTTTTTGAACATTGAGTATGATGGTCTATTTATCTCAAATGGACCGGGGAACCCCGATTTTTGCACAGAGACAATTGATTATCTAAAGATAGCACTCGAAAGAGATAAGCCAATATTTGGTATCTGTATGGGTAATCAACTTCTATCCAAGGCCGGGGGTGCTAAAACATTCAAACTTAAATATGGACACAGAAGTCATAACCAACCTGTAAGGATGGCTGACAGCGACAGGTGTTTTATAACATCCCAAAACCATGGATATGCGGTTGACAGCTCTACCCTGGGAAGTGATTGGGTGCCTCTATTTACCAATATGAATGATGGAACAAATGAGGGTATAAAACACAAATCCAAACCATTCTTCTCGTGTCAGTTCCATCCGGAAGCCTCTAGTGGACCTACAGATACGGAGTTTCTTTTTGATGACTTTATTAATCTTCTCTAATTAAAAAAAATGGACAATACAATAAAAAAGGTACTGCTACTGGGTTCGGGAGCATTGAAAATAGGTGAAGCAGGAGAGTTTGATTACTCAGGCTCTCAGGCACTTAAAGCAATGAAAGAGGAGGGAATAGAGACGGTTCTTATCAACCCTAATATCGCAACTGTTCAAACCTCCGAGGGTGTTGCCGATAAGATCTATTTTTTACCTGTCACCCCCTATTTTGTTGAAGAGGTCATTAAAAAAGAGAGGCCTCAGGGTATTCTTCTTGCATTTGGAGGACAGACAGCATTAAATTGTGGAGTTGAGCTATATAAATCGGGAGTTTTCGAGAGATATGACCTTAAGGTTTTGGGAACCCCTGTTCAAGCCATAATGGATACAGAAGACAGGGAGCTCTTTGTTAAGAAGTTAGACCAGATTGATGTTAAAACAATTAAGAGTCATGCGGTTGAAAATATAGATGATGCTGCTTCTGCTGCTGCCTCACTTGGTTACCCGGTTATTCTCCGTGCGGCTTATGCTCTTGGAGGTCTTGGAAGTGGATTCTGCGATAATGAGCAGGAATTAAGATTGCTTTCAGAGAAGGCATTCTCCTACTCTACTCAAGTGCTTGTAGAAAAATCACTTAAGGGCTGGAAGGAGATTGAGTATGAAGTTGTCAGGGATAGATTTGATAACTGTATTACTGTGTGTAATATGGAAAATTTTGACCCTCTTGGGATTCATACCGGAGAGAGTATTGTTGTTGCCCCTTCACAGACCCTTACTAATAGTGAGTATCATCTCTTAAGGGAGTTGGCAATTAAGATTGTCAGACATATAGGAATTATTGGAGAGTGTAATGTACAATACGCATTCGACCCTTATTCAGAAGACTATAGAGTAATTGAGGTAAATGCTCGTTTGAGCAGATCCTCTGCTCTCGCTTCAAAGGCAACAGGTTACCCGCTCGCATTTGTTGCTGCTAAGTTGGGATTAGGCTACGCACTATATGATCTTAAAAACTCAGTAACAAAGACAACTCCTGCCTTTTTTGAGCCGGCATTGGACTATATTGTTTGCAAGATTCCAAGATGGGACCTCTCAAAGTTTCAGGGGGTCTCCAGGGAGATCGGGTCAAGCATGAAGAGTGTGGGAGAGGTGATGGCAATAGGAAGAAGTTTTGAAGAGGCAATACAGAAAGGGCTAAGGATGATTGGTCAGGGTGCTCACGGGTTTGTTGCTAACAGAGAGATAGTTGTAGAAGATATCGATAAATCTCTTCGCGAACCAACAGATAATCGTATCTTTGTTATATCCAAAGCTTTTCAGAAGGGGTACACTGTAGATCAGATTCATGAGCTCACTAAGATAGATAGATGGTTTTTAGATAAGCTTTATAATATAGTGTTAACCTCTAAGGAGATATCGCTAGTAGAAGATAAGGATACACTTAGCAACAATCTGTTGTTAAAAGCTAAAAAAGAGGGCTTTTCAGATTTTCAGATTGCAAGACTTATCTATAAGGATAGAGTTGATCCCGACTTATCTGCTGCACTAATCAGAACTCATAGAAAAGAGAGAGGTATTACTCCTGTTGTCAAACAGATAGATACACTTGCTGCAGAGTTTCCCGCTCAGACAAATTATCTCTATCTTACCTATAACGGTACTCACAATGATGTTGCTTACCTTGGTGATCATAAATCAATTATAGTTTTAGGCTCCGGTGCTTACAGGATTGGCAGTTCGGTTGAATTCGACTGGTGCTCTGTAAATGCTCTACAAACTATAAGAAAATGCGGATGGAGAGGGGTTATGATAAATTATAATCCCGAGACTGTCTCTACCGATTATGATATGTGCGATAGACTATACTTTGACGAGCTTACTTATGAGCGGGTTATGGATATATATGAACTTGAGAATCCTCATGGGCTGATTGTCTCTGTAGGAGGACAAATTCCTAATAATCTTGCTCTTAAACTTGACAAATCGGGTGTTAAGCTTCTTGGAACCAGTGCAGAGAGTATTGATAATGCAGAGGATCGTCATAAGTTCTCTTCTATGCTTGATAGACTATCTATTGACCAGCCGAGATGGAAGGAGTTGACTACTCTTGAGGATGTATTTGATTTTGTTGATATTGTAGGATATCCTGTTCTTGTAAGGCCATCTTATGTTCTCTCAGGAGCTGCAATGAATGTTTGTTCCAATAATACCGAGTTGGAGCAATTCTTAAATCTGGCCGCAAATGTCTCTAAAAAACACCCAGTTGTGGTCTCTGAGTTTATTCAAAATGCAAAAGAGATTGAGATTGATGCTGTAGCAAAAAATGGTAATATTGTAGCATACGCAATCTCTGAACACATTGAGTTTGCAGGAGTTCATTCGGGAGATGCCACTATACAGTTTCCTCCTCAAAAACTTTATGTAGAGACAACTAGAAGAGTAAAGAAAATCGCAAGAAAAATTGCAGAGCAGCTCAATATATCGGGTCCATTTAATATCCAATTCCTTGCAAAAGAGAATGATATTAAGGTAATCGAGTGTAATTTGAGAGCATCCAGGAGTTTCCCTTTTGTATCCAAGGTCCTTAAGATCAACTTTATAGAGCTTGCAGCCAAAGTAATGATATCAGAAGAGTTTGAAATACCTTCTAAAAGTGCTTTTGACCTCGATTATGTTGGAATCAAAGCCTCTCAATTCTCCTTTTCAAGGCTTCAAAAGGCAGATCCTGTGCTTGGTGTGGACATGGCCTCTACAGGTGAAGTGGGTTGTATAGGTGATGATACAAATGAGGCAATACTTAAAGCAATGCTCTCTGTAGGCTATCGTATACCCAAGAAAAACATACTAATATCATCAGGTTCGGCAAAGCAAAAATCGGACTTACTGATGGCTTCAAAACTTTTATTTGAAAAAGGATACAAAATTTTTGCAACAGGAGGTTCATATAAATATCTGATTGAAAACAACATCTCTGCAACTCTTGTACATTGGCCAAGTGATCCCGGTAACTCTCCTCAAGCTCTTGATATGCTAAAAAACAAAGAGATCGATTTTGTTATTAATATTCCTAAGAACCTGACTCAGGTAGAGCTGGAAAATGGGTATAAGATAAGAAGAGCTTCAATAGATTATAATATTCCATTGATAACCAATGCAAGATTAGCATCTGCATTTATAATATCTTTCTGCTCGATGGGTATTGAGGATATTCAAATAAAGAGCTGGGATGAGTATACCTCTTACTAAAAGAGGACTCTACTCATCCGAGAAACCTGCATCTGAATCAGAATCTGAGTCACTCAAACCAGTACCGGCTAATACATTTGATTCATTTGCAGGATTCATTCCCTCTACATTACTCAGTCTTCTCTGAATTACCCTTGTTCTTACGCCAACAAGCTTATCAATATCGTCAAGCCCTCCCTGAATACTCTTCTGAGCCTTGTTAAGAAGATCTCCGAATGTTGAGAACTCCCTTTTAACTGCACCCAGGATGCTCCAAACCTCTCCACTCCTCTTCTCAATTGCGAGTGTACGGAATCCCATCTGCAGACTGTTTAGGATGGCTGCAAAAGTTGTAGGCCCTGTAATAAGAACTTTATATCGACTCTGAACCTCCTCGAGAAGTGATGCCTTTCTAACAACCTCTGCATAGATCCCCTCAAAAGGGAGAAACATAATTGCGAAGTCTGTTGTTGCTGGTGGTTCTATATATTTAGAAGATATATCTTTAGCCATTACCCTTATAGCATTTTCCAGATTTCTCTGCTCTCTCTCAATTAGAATAAGATCTCCTGAGTCATAAGCGTTTTGCAGTGACTCATAGTACTCCTTTGGAAATTTGGCATCTACAGGGAGCCATATATGATTTCTGCTCTCATCTTTACCCGGTAATTTTATCGCAAACTCTACAAAATCCCTTCCTGAGCTCCTTGTTTTTACATTTGACTCATATTGATCGGGGGCTAGGATGTTTTCAAGGAGCATAGACAACTGAACCTCCCCAATTCCACCCCTCATCTTTACATTGCTTAGAACCCTTTTAAGACCACCAACATCTTGTGCTAAGGTTTGCATCTCTCCCAGACCTTTTTGTACCTCAATAAGTTGCTTTCCGACTGTTTCAAAACTTTTGCCAAGTCTGTCACTTAGAGTCTTCTCTAACTTCTCTTCAACTGTAGTGCGAATCTGATCCAATCGCTTCTCGGTATTTGCAATCATCTCATTCTGTCTCTTCTCAATCTGATCGAGCCGTTCTCTCTGGAGATTTCCCGAGAGTAGTGATGAGTTTAGAGTTGAGTCTTGAAAATTTTTGAAATTCTGATTGATAATTCCGGAGAATCCAGTTAAGGTGTTAACAATCTCCTCTCTATTCTCTCTCATAAGCCGTTGAAGCTCCTGAATTAAAAAACGCTGATCCTCTCTCTCTCTCTTTGATTTCCCAAAGATCACTATAAGAAACAGAACATTAACTATTAAAAACAGTATCAGTGAAGCAATAATGTAAATCATAAAATTATTTTTAGTTATCAAGATATTATTTATTTCTGACTTTTGGAACAAATAGTGTATATTTGTTACTATAAAAGCTTATACTATAACCTATGATACTAAATAAACAAGTTGGAGTGTTTCTGAATCTTGTTCACTGTCAGTTCAAACAGTATCTGAAAAAAGTATTTCACAAACACGGATTCAATATGACTCCGGAGCAATTTCTTGTAATGGACACTCTTTGGGACGACGGTGTTCTCTCACAGCAGCAGATTGCAGACATTATTCTAAAAGATAAGAACTCTGTCACCAAATTAATTGATGCTCTCGAAAATAAAAATTTAGTTACCAGAAGAATGGATGAAACTGACAGACGTCTTAACAAAATTCATCTAACAGAGTATTCAATCTCAATCAAGGAGAAGATAACACAGATTGCCCTTGAGTCAACTGACAGAATTATAAAGGATATCCCAAAGGAGGATCTTATAAATTTTGTAAAGGTACTTAATACAATGTCCCACAATATGAGTGCCTTCAGTTCATCAGATGATAATGATTAAATTGTTGGAATGAGAGCAGATGTATTGATAATTGGAGGAGGTCCCGCAGGCCTTGAGAGTGCTTCATGTATATCTAAATTAGGATATAACACCATACTTATTGAGAGAGAGCCCCAATTAGGTGGGCATCTCTTAAAGTGGGACAGACTCTTTCCTGACTCTGTTTCATCATCCGACTTTGCTGAGAGAATGACCGGTAATACCGGCAGTTCAAAAATTTTAACAAGCTGTAATATTCTCTCTGTTAAATTAGATAACGGCAGATTTCTATCAAAACTAACATCAGGTGAGTCTATAGAGAGCAGAGCACTGCTTTTGACGACGGGGTTTGCTCTGTTTCCTGCTGAGAAGAAGCAGGAGTATGGATATAAAATATATAATAAAGTAATTACCAACTCTGACCTTGAGAAACAATTTAAAAGAGGTTTTCCGGAAGGTTTTGAAAAACCGGCAAAAATTGGATTTGTCCACTGTGTCGGCTCGAGAGATGAGAAGGCATGTAACAGAAATTGCTCTAAGGTTTGCTGCGTAACTGCTGTTAAACAGGCTATTGAACTTAAGGAGATCTTTCCTGATACCGAAATATTCTGTTTTTATATGGATTTAAGAATGTTTGGAAGGGGATATGAAGATATCTACCTTAATGCCCAGACAAAATATGGAATAAGGTTTATCCGAGGAAGAGTTTCAGAAATTTCAGAAGATATCAATGGAGATGTAATTATTAAAGCAGAAGATACGCTCATATCCAAACCTGTTAGACTAACACTTAACATGGTTGTTTTAATGACCGGCATTATACCTGATAATGAAAATCTGAAGTTATTTCGGCAACTCGGAGTTAGAGTTGCTGATGATGGTTTCTTATCTTCTCCCGACCCGCTTTACGATTCAGGTAAAACAAATATTAATGGTCTCTTTACTGCAGGTTCGGTTACAGGCCCCAAGACACTCCCCGAAGTTATAAACGAAGCCAGATCTACATCTTTTGAGATAGTCAACTATTTAAAAAAGAGTATATAGATGGCAGGATTTGGATATAGTCTCTCACAAGGGAAAAGCATTAATATGGATAATTGCAATAACCATCTTTTTTGGAAGATTGCAGAGAGATCTCCCGATATATTGAAGTGTATAGCCTGCGGATCCTGCTCATCAAGCTGCACAGGTTCACAATTCTCTCTGGTAAGTTTCAGGAGATCAATCCATCTGCTAGAAAGAGGTGAGAATAGAGAGGCTTTGAATCTACTTCGAGGTTGTATGCTTTGCGGTAAATGTTTTATTGTTTGCCCCAGAGGGGTAAACACAAGGGATATCATACTTAGTTTAAATCAATATTATAAAGAGTATCAGCTTTGAGAGAGAGAGTGATTTTCGGATACGACCATTTTGTTATACCGTTTGTACTAGCGGTGATATTTCTTATTTTGTACCTATCCGTAGGATTAATAAAGATAATATTAAAGCTAAAACCAAAAGAGAGAAAAATGCTTTTAAAATCTCTCTTTTCTGTACAGTTATTAAAAAGTTTTAGAGATATATTTGCTGATGCTCTGTTACATGTTAAGATATTCCGAAGAAACATACTGCTGGGTTATATGCACTTCAGTATTGCATTCGGTTGGTTTATGCTTATTTTAATAGGTCACATAGAGGTTATGCTCTATACTCCTCACAGAAACGGATTGATTTACTACCCTGTCTTTTTCCGCTTTTTTGTTATGAAGACAAATGATACACTTAGCGGAGCTCTACTCTTCTTTATCATGGATTTCTTCCTTCTTGTTGTGCTAAGTGGTGTTGGACTTGCAATTTATAAGAGATTCCGATCGGTAAAACTGGGTATGAAAAGAACAACCCGTCTAAATCCCGGAGATAAGATTGCACTTTGGTCACTTTGGCTGGTGTTTCCATTAAGACTACTTGCAGAGAGTTTTACAGCTGAAATTAGTGGTGGCAGTTTTCTAACATCAGGAGTAAACTCACTATTTGGAGTCTTTATTAACAATCTGGATTATATGCTACCTGTCTGGTGGGCCTACTCAATCACTCTCTCCATTTTTATTTTCGCACTCCCGTTCTCACGATATATGCATATTCCAACAGAGATTTTACTGATATTCCTCCGAAACGCAGGAATCAAATCTTCATCATCTACCGGGGGCTATGCAAACAGTGAGATATACTCCTGCTCTTCATGCGGGATCTGTATTGACGCCTGCCCTATGAGCATTATCGATAATAGAGCCGAATTTACAACTGTCTATCTTATAAGAAAACTACGAAACAGAGATATCTCTGCAATAGAGAGTTCCGAGTATTGTCTGATGTGCGGTAAGTGTGTTGAGATGTGTCCTGTGAAGATCGACTCCTGCTATCTTAAACAGCACAATAAGAGAGAGTTATTCAACTCATCCCTTTTATCATATAACTATCTTAATACAAAATCTGACACAGCTCTCATATCTGACAAAAATGACAGAGTTGCCTATTATGCAGGTTGTATGACGCACCTTACACCTGTGATCTATCACTCACTGTTCAACATTTTGAAGAGGGCTGGTATTGAGTATACGTTTATTGATTCTGAGGGTTCGGTTTGCTGCGGAAGACCCCTAGTGTTATCGGGAGGTGGAGATAGAGCTGAGGAGCTAATTAGATATAACACAGAGTTGATAAAGAGTTCAAATGCCGGAATACTACTACTCTCCTGCCCTATCTGCTATAAGTTCTTTAAAGAGAACTATTCACTGGGAGATATAGAGATTATGCACCACACCACTTATCTGCACAAGCTTATTAGTGAAAAGAGATTGATGCTAAAAAAAGCTGAGATCACTGCAGTCTATCATGATCCGTGTGAACTTGGCAGAGGTCGCGGAGTATATGACCAACCTCGTTTAGTATTATCAGGCGCAATATCAGCTCTTAATGAGTCACCTCAATGTCGGGAAGAGAGTATATGTTGCGGAGGGTCGTTAGCAAGCCGGTCTTTAACTTATTCCGATAGAGATCAGATAACTAGAGAGTCACTCTCAATGCTTAAAAGTAGTAATCCGGATCTTCTTATTACAGCCTGTCCACTATGTCTGAAAACTTTCTCATCCATAAACACAGGAGAGACAATGGATATAGCTCAGATAGTTGAAAAACAGATGGTTTGATTTATAC
>CAZCXB010000061.1:0-10940 GCA_964502485.1 uncultured Muribaculaceae bacterium
TACTTTTTTGCATCTTATAGTAAAGTTATTAGCCATGAAAATTAGATATGTAAAGGTCTCTGCCTGGATTATGAGCGCTGCAATGACAATGCTTGGTTTCTCCTCTTGCGAAAATTTAATTGAACCTAAATGTGAATATGGTACTCCTCATGCAAAGTACACCGTAAAGGGTCGTGTTACCAATGAGCAGGGCGTTGCTATTCCCGGCATTGAGGTTGTGATTGAGAGAAGTGGAAATCCTCTAAGCAGCAGGATTGATTTCGCTAATCAGATATCGGGAAGTAATGGAGAGTTTGCAAAGAGTTTTGAGTACGTTATGCCGGAAGATCAAAATTTTACTCTCAATTTTTCTGATATAGATGGTCCGGCAAACGGAGTTTATAAAGCTAAAACACAAAGTTTTAAAATTCTACGAAACGAGTTGAAGGGTGGAGACAAAAGCTGGTATTTTGGAGAGGCAGTTAAGGAGATAGTGGTTAAGCTCGAAGAGTAGTGATGTCTATTTTAAAGAGTAAAAGCATTGGCTGGAGAAAACGGGCTGCCCTCGAAATATTTAGATTTCAGAGAGATACTCTTATAAAACGACATCCTCTAAGGGCACTTTTTTGGGAGTGCACCCTCAGGTGTAACCTAAACTGTATCCACTGCGGAAGTGACTGCAAAAAGGATGAGACAAAATCGGAGATACCTGTGGCAGATTTTTTAAGGGTAGCACAAGAGATCAAAGAGTCTATCAACCCCAATAATGTATTGATAATTTTCACCGGAGGAGAGGCGCTAATAAGAGAAGATATAGATAGTTGCGGACTGGAACTTTACAAGATGGGTTTCCCATGGGGTATTGTTACAAACGGAATGTTGCTGGATGAGAAGAGACTCAACTCTCTTATGGAGTCGGGAATTCACACTTTGACTATCAGTCTTGATGGTTTTGAGGCGGAACACAATAAAATGAGGGGAGATATAAGAAGTTTCGCAAATGCAGAGAGAGCAGTTAAACTCCTATGTCGTCCGGAAGTGTCAAGTGAGATTTTGTGGGATATAGTAACTTGCGTCACTCCAATGAATATAAATCAACTTGGCAGATTCAAAGAGTATCTTATCTCTATGGGTGTAAAAAGTTGGAGACTCTTTACAGTCTTTCCGGTTGGCAGGGCAGCAACCGATAAGAGACTCAAGCTTGAGTCGGCAGATTTTAGAAAACTTATGGAGTTTATATCTAAAACAAGAGAAGAGGGGAGGATCGACTGCTCATACGGTTGTGAAGGTTTTTTGGGTGGATATGAGGCAGAGGTGAGAGATAACTTCTATATGTGCAACGCCGGAGTAACAGTGTCGGGAATACTGGCCGACGGCTCAATAGGAGCATGCCCAAGCATCAGAGCCGAGTTAAGCCAGGGAAACATCTATAAAGACTCCTTTATGGATGTGTGGAATAACAGATATGAGAAGTTCCGCAACAGAGAGTGGGCAAAAAAGGGAGTTTGCAAGAGATGCAGCAGTTTCCGATACTGCCTGGGAAACGGAATGCACCTTAGAGATAACAACGACAACCTGCTCTTTTGCCACCTAAAAGCTTAAGCCACTAAATATGATTCTTCTTCATACAGCCGACTGGCACATTGGACAGACATTTTTTGAGTATGACCGCAAGGCGG
The DNA here is from genome assembly GCA_964502485.1 of uncultured Muribaculaceae bacterium. Taxonomy (GTDB): domain Bacteria; phylum Bacteroidota; class Bacteroidia; order Bacteroidales; family UBA932; genus Bact-08. The sequence continues at coordinate 1,659 of CAZCXB010000061.1, forward strand.
AGCATCTCATTTTTTTGGAATGGTTAAAAGGGAAGATTAAGGAGCTGAATGTGGATCTCTTATTGATTGCTGGTGATCTGTTTGATAGCCCTAATCCTTCGGCAGAGTCTCAGAAGATCTATTTTGGGTTTTTACGTGAGGTTACTGCTCAAAACTCTAACCTGCAAATAATAATCATTGCAGGGAATCACGATTCGGCAGCAAGGCTCGAAGCACCGAATCCTCTTTTGGAAGAGCTGAATATCACCGTACGTGGTGTAGTAAAGCGTACAGCCGAGGGAGAAATTGATTTCAAACATCTTATAATTCCGCTAAACAAAGGGGGCTACTGTTTGGCTGTACCCTATTTGCGACAGGGAGATTATCCCACTTCTGACACATATAATCAAGGTGTTAAGGCGATGTATGAGGCTTTATTCGAGTGTGTAAAAGATGAGAAGCAACCAATTATTGCTATGGGCCACTTACAGGCAACAGGATCTGAGATCTCGGAAAATGACCGATCTGAGCGAACTGTGATTGGTGGATTGGAGTGTGTCTCTCCAGACTCTTTTTCAAATGAGATAGCCTATACAGCACTCGGGCATCTGCATCGTAGTCAGCAAGTTTCGGGGCGAGAGAGTGTGCGATATTCGGGCTCGCCACTTCCGATGTCGTTTGCAGAGAAAAACAATAAGCAGGGTGTTGTACTTATTGAAATATCAGAGACAATAAAGATTGAACGCATCCTATTCGATGCCCCGGTAAAGTTGTTGAGCATTCCACCCCAACCAATGCCACTTGCCGGTGTACTGGCTCAAATTACTGAGTTGCCCGATGGAGAGATCTCAGAAACATCTTCATATCTTGAAATTAAGGTGTTGATAACCGAGCCGGAACCCTCTTTAAGGCATCAGATAGAGGAGGCTTTAAGAGGAAAGTGTGTACGTCTTGCCCGTATTGTTGCGGTTACTCCAAAAAGTGAGACCGATTCCAATGTTATTACATATGAACAGTTGCAGACCATCAATCCGATAGAGATGGCTGATGAGATATTCAGGCGGAGATATGGGGGCCAAGATATGCCTGAGACAATGAAGAGTCTGCTTAGGGGAGTAATAGAGGAGGTAGATCGATGAAGATATTGGCAATCAGAGGAAAGAATCTCGCTTCACTTGAGGGTGAGTTTGAGGTGGATTTCACAACCGAGCCCTTAAAGTCAGCAGGTATTTTTGCCATAACCGGCAGTACCGGTTCAGGAAAATCGACACTGCTCGACACTTTGTGTCTGGCTCTGTTTGACGATATACCTCGCAACAGGAGTACTGAGAGTATAAAAATTGCAGATGTTAAGGATAAGACTATTAACCACACAGATAGCCGTAATATTTTAAGACGTGGAACCAGTGATGGATATGCTGAGGTTGATTTTGTATCGCTTGGAGGCGAAACATTCCGATCTCTTTGGAGTGTTCGCAGATCTCGTGACAGGATTGACGGATCGTTGCAGAGTACCGAATTCAGACTTACAAATCTGACTACAGGTATAGAGATGCAAGGGCGTAAAACCGAATTATTAGCCAAAGTAGTTGAACTTATAGGGCTTACCTTCGAGCAATTTACCCGTGCCGTACTGCTTGCTCAGGGTGATTTTGCCACTTTCCTTAAAGCCACACAAAGGGATAAAGCGGAATTGCTGGAGAAACTCACAGGTACTGAGGTCTATTCCCGAATATCATCCTCTATTTATGAGAAGTCAAAAGCAGCAGAACAGGATTTGTATCTATTACAAGAGAGAATCAAAGGGATAGAGCTTCTCTCAGATGAGGAGATAGAGAGGTTAACTATTGAGAGGCAAGAGATTTTATCAGAGCTTGAATCCTTGAAAACCGTAATATCTCAACTTACTGCAAAGATTAAATGGATTTCTGATGAGGAGCTTATTGCTAATGGAGTGAAACAGGCACAACTTCAATTGGCAGAATCTCAAAAAGCTATAGAGGAGGCAAGTCTAAGATATGAATTTCTTGCCAAAACAGATAGTGTTCAAGCAATTAGAGACGATTATATCACACTGAATAATTTACAGATACAGCTTGCCCAAAATCGTTCATCACTCTCCGGGCATATGTCACAACGTGAAGCTAATGTAGTTTTGCTGAATGATGAATCCGAGCGGCTTATAGCAAGTCAAAATGAACAGATCGAACATAATGAGAAGCTGATATTAATAGAGCCTCAAATAAAGAGGGCCCGTGAGTTGGAGATTCGTATTGTTGGAGCCAAGTCAAATGAACAAAGTGCGAGTAATGATCTCCAACAATCAGTTGAACTAAAGACAAAGATTGAGAAATCGATCTCCTCCATACTATTAGCAATAGAAACTGCAGAAAAAACATTAAGTAGAATAACCATTTGGTTCGCCGAACATCAAGAGTATTCTCTAATAGTTCCAAGGGTTGATTTGATTGTAAATCTACTCAATGACGTTGAAATTGCAAACAAACAGGTTACGAGTAACTTGGGAAGAGTATCTGAATCCAAAGATTTACTCCGTACCGAGGAGATAAAGTTAGTTGAGTTAAAATCAGAGGCAGAAAGGTTGAATAGTCTGCTTCCCGCCGGGATTGCAGAGTTAAGAGCAAAGTTGAATGAAGGAGAGCCTTGTCCTGTCTGCGGGAGTTTGCACCATCCGATGGCTGATGTTACGGGAGAGAGCTTAGCAGAGGCAGAGCTGAACAGAGCAAAGAGAGATGTGAGTGAGAGGATATCAACACTTACTACCAATATAGATAGAATCAAGAGTGATATTATTCGGATACAATCGATGATTGATAGTTATTCTGCTTTTTCTGCGGAGGCCTACCAAAAACTGAAAGATTATCTTAAGTCATTACCAATATGGCAGCAACAATTTGAGAAGGGGGGGTTGCAAAATAGTCTCAAAGAGGTATCGGAGCTTTGGAATAGATATACATCTGAGCAGATAGCTGCCAATGAATATATCGGCAAGTTGAAGACCTCTTTACAACATGAGAGGGATAGCCTCACTGTAGCATTAGAGTCAATATTGAGCAGGGAGAAGAGATTCAAAGAGAGTAGGGAAGAGCTTAGCAAACTTCAATTAGAGAGGTCAATGATTTTTGACGGAAAATCTGCAGATGAAGTAGAAAAAGCATATATGACTCAAGGCAAGGAGATTGGTGATAGAGTAACAAAGCTAACAATTTCAAAGGGAGAGATATCTGCAAAAATTGAGAAAATGACAGGTGTTATCTCTCAAATCAGTGGTGATATTTCTACTCTTTCCAGTCGTTGCGTTGAGTTGCAAAATAGTGTTGATGCCTGGCTGAGTTCCAAAAATGGGGAGATTACCCCGGAACAACTCGCCCGACTAATATCAAAAGATAGTAATTGGCTTACTGCCGAACGTGAGGCACTAAATCGACTTCGGGAGAACAAAACATCTGCACAAGCTACTCTTTTAGAGCGTATAAAGAGCCATGAAAAACATATTCAGGCCAAGGTCAAGCCGGTTGAGGGGGAGACAAAAGATCTGCTTCAAACTACTTTAGCCCAAAGAGAGTCATATTTAGAGTTAAAAAGTAGTAGAAGTGCACAAATTGAGGTATCGTTTGCCAATCAAGAGAGAGGTAAAATAAAGATAGGGGAGTTCCAAGAGGAGCTTACTAAAAAGGGCCGTCTCTCTGAGAACTGGAAAAAACTTAATGAGATGTTCGGCTCTGCTGATGGGGCAAAATTTAAGGTTTTGGCTCAGGGATATACCCTTGAAGCTCTACTTACTTTTGCAAACATGCATCTTCAGGAGCTATCCACACGATACCTTTTACAACGCATCCCCGATACTTTAGGTCTGCAGGTTGTAGATCTGGATATGCTGGGAGAGGTTCGGACAGTGCACTCTCTCTCCGGAGGTGAATCATTCCTTATCTCATTAGCATTAGCATTAGGGCTATCCTCCTTATCTTCAAACCGTATGAAAGTTGAATCCCTGTTTATAGATGAGGGATTCGGCTCACTTGATATAGACACCTTACGACTGGCAATGGAGGCGTTGGAGAGATTGCAGATTCAGGGTCGTAAAATTGGAGTTATAACCCACGTTGCCGAGATGACTGAGAGGATAACTACTCAGGTAAGAGTTATAAAGAGATCTAATGGCAGAAGTAGAATCGAGGTGACGGAGAGTTAATGATCCACAACCCTTGGCAAGGTTGTTTTCTAAAAAAGGCCGGACACAACTCCGGCCTTTCCCACTTAACTATTAACCACTAACTTAACACACAAATCTTTCGCCTCGCATTCTCTCGCCTCTACCACTCAAAACAATTCGGGAACAATCACAAACCCAAATTTTATTTAAAATACCAAATATTTATCTCTTATAATTAGCTGCTCCCTCCTCAAGAAACTTAATGAACAGATCAACATCAAGGTTGTAACCTCTTGGTTTAACAAGATGCTCCTCGGTTTCAGGGTCTATTATTGCATAGTATGGCTGAGCATTAACTCCAAATTTTGTCATTGCAAGATGTGAATTGATCTTACCGATACTCTTGTGTACCCTTCCGCTCTCGGTTGTTACCCAATCCTCCTGGTCGGCCTCTTTTTTATCATCGGCATAGAGTGCAAGTATTACAAACTCCTCTCTTAAGAGTTTAAGAACTCGGGGATCAGACCAAACTCTCGACTCCATTTCGCGGCAGTTAACACATCCGTGCCCTGTGAAGTCAACAAAAACCGGTTTTCCCACCTTTTTTGCATACTCAATACCTTGAGAGTATTGAAAAATACCGGAAAGATTGTGAGGCAATTTTAGGAATTCACTGTATTTAGGTTTAAAATCCAGCTCACCCATACCAACACCTGCCGAAGCAGATCCTGTATTTATACTTATGGTCTTAAGATCATCAAATTGTGCAGTCTTAAAATCCTGGGTTGCTATTGGAGGCATATAACCTGATAGTGCCTTAAGAGGGGCACCCCACATTCCCGGAATCATATATACCACAAAAGTGAAAGTTATAATTGACAGAGTTAGCCTTTTGACAGTGATATGTTGTTCAGGTGTATCGTGTGCAAACCTTAATTTGCCCAGAAGATAGAATCCCATCAGTGTAAATGTAACAATCCATATAGCAAGATATACCTCTCTGTCCAGAAGACCCCAGTGATAAGTCTGATCTGCAACACTTAGGAACTTAAATCCTAAAGCCACCTCAATAAAACCAAGAACCACCTTTACCGAGTTAAGCCATCCGCCAGATTTTGGAAGATCTTTAAGCAGAGATGGTGCGAAGGCAAATATTGTAAAAGGTATAGCAAATGCCGCCGAGAATGCAAACATTGTGATTATAGGTTCCCATATCTCTCCTTGAGTAGATTTTATTAGGATTGTCCCAACAATTGGACCGGTACAAGAGAAAGAGACCAAAACAAGTGTCAGTGCCATAAAGAAAACCCCTATATACCCACCTTTGTCAGATTTGGAATCGGATTTGTTTACAAGCCAGCTTGGAAGAACTATCTCAAATGCCCCAAAGAATGAAGCTGCAAAAACCATAAAGATTAAGAAGAAGAGCACATTCGGAAACCAATGCGTAGCAAGCCAGTTGAAAATATCTGCAGTAACTGCCTCACCTCCGGCAAAGAATGTAATCAAAATTATTGCTGCAATAGGCAGAGTGTAGAGAAGAATTATCGAGATGCCAAAAAATATGGCCATGATTTTCCCTTTTGAAGACTTTTTTCCGCTTCCCTCTTCGCTCCCCTTGCTATCCTGACTATTCTTAAGAAAGAAAGAGACTGTCATTGGTACCATAGGAAATACACACGGTGTGAGCAACGCTACAAATCCCCATATAATTGCCTCAATAATAACTCCCCAGATAGATTTATGAGCAGGCTCCTCAACCGGTGCAGCTACGGGCTCACTTGAAGGTGAGGCCGCTATATCCTCCGATGTCTCTGGATTCTCTGTTACAACAACAACATCTTCAGTAGTCACCGGTTGTTCATCTGTTGTTGCAGTTGTTGCTGTTGTATTCGTTGTCGCCTGTGTCGCTGTTGCAGGTGCCGCAGCGGGAGTCTTCGCAGATGTTGCAGGAGCAGTGACCGCTTTTTTTCCTGTACCAGGTAATTTTATATTGAACTCCTTATCGGTTGGGGGAAGACACGACTGTTCGTCGCATGACTGCCATTCAATAATAGCAAGAAGAGAGACAGAGTCTGCAGATGTTACCCTTACTTTCTGAGCAAATATTGCTTGATCTTCACAAATCCCGATCTCCATCCCAAACATTTCGTCAAATTTCTTTTTTGACTTGGTGAGCATATATGTAGCCCCAACAAGTTCAACTCCCTTAGCAGACTCTATTGTAAGAGATGTTGGTGTAGGTCCGTCTACATAAGGACCAAGGTCATAGATATGCCACTCGCTACGGCTCTCATCAATAGTTCCAATAATTTGAATTTCAAATATATTGTTTTCTAATGCCACAATCTTGCTGCTCCATGAGATTGGCTGTGAAACCATCTGCGCAGAGAGCTCAGTTTTTTGAAAAAATGTCAGTGTAAAAAGTAACGTTAAAAAAAGCAGTCTTCTCATCTTAAAAAAAGGTTTATTAATTAAATACAATTATAAATGGTTTTACCCTAAAAAAATTATAATAATTTAGTTTGGGAGAGTCAAAACAACGAAGTTATTACAAAAAAGTGAAAAACAAAGAAAATTTATTTTAGTCACTAAGGAGTACCGGATGTTGCGGCAGGACTGCCCCCGGACATTTTGTCGTCTGTTGCTGATCTTCTTGCTTTTTTTACTATAGGATTGAAGTTTCCGAATCTCCAGAAAAGCCCTACCCTTACAGATCTCATAGTTATTTCGTTACGTGCTCTTAAAGAGTAGGTTGTGTCGAACGAGTTGTATTTCATAACCTTCTTCTCACTAAAAGGCTCCTGAACACCTACAGAGAGTGTCAGCCTATCTTTGAGAAATCTCTGACTTAAACCGAAAGATGTAAATACCATAAGAGGCATCTTGGATTGGAGTGTAATATCACCTCCGTATAGGTATGCATTAAAACTAAGATTTCCCCCCTTCCATAGAGATGATGTGCCGGAAAGACCTCCGTTGAAACTTAGGCCATCGTTTTCAAGATTGAGCTCATCAGAACTCACTTTTGTATAGGCAGCTGCTCCGTTTATGTTAATGGTAAGCTTTTGACCTGCGCGGTAGGAGAAGTTTACATTCATTAAAATGTTGTTGTTTTTGCCAATATTCTCATACGTAGCAATGCTTACTCCAAGCTCATTGACCCTACGAATCTGCTCAATGTTATTACTTGTAAAACTTCCGGTAAGGTTTAAAGATAGATTCCACACTTGTGATGATTTACGATAACCTAATGTGAAGGTGTTTCTAATTACTGATTCAAGATCCGGATTCCCATAGGAGATATTCATAGGGTCAGAGTCGTTTACATATGGATTTAGGTGCCAGATTCCCGGACGGCTTAGACGTTGGGTATACCCTGCGGTAACAAGATTGCCTCCGGAGAGTATACAGGAGAGGTTTAAATAGGGAACAATGTCAAACTGCTTGTTGGAGAAGGGCCTCTCTTCCAAAAAACTCTTGGAGAGACCATCATTATAGGTGTACTCCACTCTTAACCCTGCTTTTGCAGTCATTTTGTTATGCTTAAATGCATATCCCCCGTAAAAGCTTCCAATATGCTGATTGTAATCCAAATCATTAACTCTTGTCGGATCTTCCTGCCAAATGCCATCTGTATCTCTTCTCTCAATCTTTGTGTCAGATGTATTCTCTCTAAGAATATACTTAACTCCGGTCTCTATCTGATGCTTTTTTGATAGAGGATCGTAGTAGTCTGCCTGAATAGTGTGCTCTCTTGCAAAGGCTTCATTAAAAGAGCGTTGAGCATATGAGAAATAGTTAAGTTCAGGCTCTATAGAGCTATTGACATCTGTTGACATCGGATTGTAATCGATAGTGTAGCTTAAGGTGAGATTCTGATCTGGTTTCTTATAGGTTCTTTGGTACGAAAGTGTGCTTGTAAGAGAGCCGTAGCCATATTCCGAGAGAGAGTTGTTTGTATATCTGCGTGTGGCTACACCGTTATTATTGAAAGCTCTGAAAAGAGAGCTTCCGTTACTCTGAGAGGATCCCAGGTAACCGCTGCCCGAGAGTGTAATCAAATTAAGTGAATCTATCTCATAACTGGCTTCAATAGAGCCATTGGTAAAGTTGTTAACAGAGTTGAAATTACCTTCTGTAACAGAGTTTCTAAACTCATCGCTAAGAAAATTTTCGGACTCTAACAAGGATCTGTTTTTATTTGAGACGCTCTTCCCTGTAAAGAGGTTTGTACTGATTGCGAACTTCCCAACTTGTGCAGATATATATCCTCCCGCATTATACCCTCCCAAAGTGTTTACACCTGTGTTTATACTTCCGTTATAACCATCTATTGTCTTACGGTTTGTAATAATATTTATAACTCCTCCAATCCCCTCTGCATCATATTTTACAGGAGGGTTAGTGATAACCTCTATAGATTTAACCGAACTTGCAGGCATAGCCTTGATCGCCTCTTTGAAATTCCTTGAGAGTATACCGGTAGATCTCCCATTTACCAGAACCTTAAAGTTTCTCTCCCCATTCAGTCGTACATTATCTTCACCATCAATACTTATCATAGGTACTTTTCTAAGGATGTCGGAGAGTGTGCTGGTAGAGGTCTGAGGATCGGAATCGAGATTGTAAGTGAGCTTATCCGGCTCACTCTTAATAAGAGGCACTACTCCGACCACCGTTATCTCTGCAAGTTGCATACCCTCTGCAATTGCAATTTTTCCTACATCTACCCTATTCTCGCCGGGAGTCAGGATAATCTCATTTTTTGAGTTTGTATAGCCAATCATGGATGCCGATAAAATATATCTTCCGGGAGATGTAACTTCCAGTATAAATTTACCGTCAGCACCTGCTGCAACAGCATTTACCGGTTTAAGAGAGTCTGTAAAGATTGCAACAGTTGAGTACTCAACAGCCCTTCCGGAGGTTGAGTCAACTACAGATCCTGTAATTATAAACTTTTGTATCTCTGTTTTTTGAGCATAGATACCGGTGGTTGCTACAAATAGCAACAAGAGCAGCAAAAAAAATCTTTTCATCTCCTGAATTGTTTTAATAGAAAGTGATTGGGCATTCGAAACTTAATTCAGGGGAGAGAACAATTATTATGCCGTTTAAACCATAGG
>CAZCXB010000062.1:0-10726 GCA_964502485.1 uncultured Muribaculaceae bacterium
TATATCCCATTACTCCATCATCAACGATGGCAGAGTATGCGGATGAATGGTCTGCCTATGAGAAAAAGAATCTCTTCGGAGAGACCGTAAAGGTTGTGGAGATGCAGAGTGAGGGGGGTGCAGCAGGTACGCTTCACGGAGCTCTACAGGCCGGTGTCCTAAGCACTACTTTTACCGCTTCTCAGGGTCTTCTCCTGATGATTCCAAATATGTACAAGATTGCCGGCGAATTACTTCCAACAGTATTTCACGTCTCTGCCAGAACTCTTGCATCTCAAGCGCTTTCAATATTCGGAGATCACTCCGATGTTATGTCTGCAAGACAAACAGGCTTTGCACTACTCGCTTCAAGCGGAGTACAGGAGGCTTTAGATATGGGAGCTGTTGCTCACCTATCAACATTAAAATCGAGAATCCCATTTCTTCACTTCTTTGACGGATTCAGAACTTCTCATGAGATTCAGAAAATTGAAGATCTTGACCAGGATGAACTGAGAAAGATGCTAAGCGACAAGTCACTTGACTCATTCCGTACCAGAGCACTTAACCCGAATAAACCAGTAACAAGAGGAACAGCCCAAAACCCTGATGTTTTCTTCCAGGCAAGAGAGGCATGTAACAGTTTCTATGATGCAGTTCCAGATATCGTAGCCCGCTACATGGGCGAGATTAGCGAATCAACAGGCCGTCACTATCTCCCATTTGACTATCACGGAGATCCTGAAGCAGATAATGTAATAATCGCGATGGGCTCTGTTTGTGAAACAATCAGAGAGGTTGTAGATGTTATGGTTGCTAAAGGTGAAAAAGTTGGTGTTCTGACAGTTCGTCTATACAGACCATTCTCGGCAAAATACTTCTTCCGCGTTCTTCCTAAGAGTGTAAAGAGAATAGCCGTTCTTGACAGAACAAAAGAGCCGGGAGCAGTAGGAGAACCATTATATCTTGATGTAAAATCTGTTATTGCAGAGAAAGGTGGTAAGCTTCCTCTTATTGTTGGCGGACGTTACGGCCTCTCATCCAAAGACACAACACCAGCTCAGATCTTCTCCGTATTTGATAATCTGAATATGAAAGAGCCAAAGAATGGCTTCACCATTGGTATTGTTGACGATGTTACATTCAAATCTCTCCCTATTAAAGAGGAGATCAATGTATCTAAGAAGGGAGTTGTGGAGTGTAAATTCTACGGACTTGGTTCCGACGGTACAGTTGGTGCTAACAAAAATACAATCAAGATTCTTGGAGAGACAACTCCTAAATATGTTCAGGCATACTTCGACTATGACTCAAAGAAGTCAGGCGGATACACCTGTTCACATCTAAGATTCGGAGACACCCCTATCACATCTCCATATCTTGTCTCAAACCCGGACTTTGTTGCTTGTCACGTAACAACATATCTGACCAAATACAACGTTCTTAAAGGAATTAAGAAGGGGGGAACTCTTCTTCTAAACACCCTTTGGAACAAAGAGGAGACTATTGAGAAGCTTCCGGATTTTGTAAAAGCTACAATTGCCAAGAAACAACTTAACCTCTACATCATTAACGCTACAATGATTGCAGAGGAGATTGGACTTGGAAACAGAACCAATACAATTCTCCAGAGTACCTTCTTTAAGATTGCAGATATAATCCCTTATGAGCAGGCAGTTGAAGAGATGAAGGATGCTGCTAAAAAATCATATGGAAAGCAGGGAGATAAGATTCTTAAGATGAATTATGACGCAATCGACAGAGGAGCAGAGTGTGAGAAAGTTGAAGTACCTTGCGAATGGAAGAATCTTACTGCGAAATTCCGCCCAGATACATTTGACAGACTCGCTCCGGACTGGGTAAGAAATGTAGCCGACGTTGTTAACTCACAGTCAGGAAACGATCTGCCTGTAAGTGCATTCCTCAATCTGGAAGATGGAACAATACCTGCAGGCACATCTGAATATGAAAAACGCGGCATTGCCGTTCATATTCCGGAGTGGCAGTCAGAGAACTGTATCCAGTGTAATCAGTGTGCATATGTTTGCCCTCACGCAGCAATCAGACCATTCCTTATGAGCGAAGATGAGCAACAGAAAGCACCGGAAGGAGTTAAGAAAATCAAGGGTAACGGACCATTCAAAGAGTACAGCTTCACAATTCAGGTTACACCAATGGATTGTACAGGTTGCGGTAACTGTGCAGATGTTTGTCCGGCCAAGACCAAGGCCCTTGTTATGAAACCTTTCGATACTCAGGTTCACGAACAGGCTAACTATGACTATCTACACTCTGCGGTAGGTTACAAAGATAGTGTTCAACCAAAAACTCAGAGCGTTAAGAATCTTCAGTTTGCCCAGCCACTGTTTGAGTTCTCTGGAGCTTGTGCAGGTTGCGGTGAGACACCTTACATTAAGGCTGTGACTCAACTTTATGGTGACAGAATGATGATTGCAAACGCTACCGGTTGCTCTTCAATTTTTGGGGGATCATTCCCATCATCGCCATACACTACAAATAAGGATGGTAAAGGTCCGTCATGGGCTAACTCACTGTTCGAAGACAACGCTGAGTACGGACTGGGTATGCACCTGGGATCTGAGAGGGTACGCGACAGGGTTGCCAAATTGATGGCAGATGGTCTTGAGTGCAAAACTTGCACGCCGGAGATGAAGGTTCTCTTTGGAGAGTGGCTCTCTAAACGTGAAGATGCAGTTGCTACAAAAGAGATTGCAGATAAACTTATTCCACTTATCTCGGGTTGTAAATGTGAGATCTGCAGAGAGCTTACAGTTCTTAAAGATTACTTTGTTAAGAGATCGCAGTGGATCTTTGGAGGAGACGGCTGGGCTTATGATATAGGGTATGGCGGACTTGACCATGTGCTCGCTTCAGGAAGCAATGTAAATGTCCTTGTGCTTGACACAGAGGTTTACTCCAATACAGGAGGTCAGTCATCCAAATCTACACCTGTAGGAGCTGTTGCAAAATTTGCAACATCAGGAAAGAAGATCCGTAAAAAAGATCTTGGAATGATGGCAATGAGTTATGGTTATGTTTATGTAGCACAAGTGGCTATGGGAGCAAATCAGAATCAGCTCTTCAAGGTACTTAAAGAGGCAGAGGAGTATGACGGACCATCTTTGATAATTGCCTATGCACCATGTATCAGCCATGGATTGAAGAATGGAATGGGAGCAACTCAAAGAGAGTCTAAGCTTGCTGTTGAGTGCGGTTACTGGCAGCTCTACCGTTACAATCCAGTGCTCGAAGCAGAGGGTAAGAATCCATTTACTCTTGACAGCAAAGAGCCGGACTGGACAAAATTCCAGGATTTCCTTAAAGGAGAGGTAAGATACACTTCACTTGTTAAGACATTCCCTCAGGAGGCAGAGGAGCTCTTCAAACTGACAGAGGAATTTGCTAAGTGGAGATACAACTCTTACAAAAGATTAACTTCTGAATAATACTCAGTATATCTGATTTTTAAAGGCGGAATGCATTAATTGCACTCCGCCTTTTTTATATCAAAAAAGTGAATTGATGTCTAAATAATTATAATAACCAATCCTGATAATAAAAAAATAACTAAATTTATAGCTCGCTTTAACAACTTAACACTTAATTATTATGGAAATCTTTAATGAATGGTGGTCCTCCCTTGATTTGTCACAAAAGGTTTACTGGTGTATAGCAATCCCCTTCTCGCTTATATTTATTTTTCAAACTATAATGACAATAATCGGGACGGGAGAGACAGATCAACTTGACGCCACCGGTGATGGAGACTCTCTTGTAGGTGACGATAGTGGAATCCCCTTCCAGTTTATCTCCCTCAAAAATCTTGTCGCCTTCTTTACAATCTTTGGGTGGACGGGTATTGCGGCACTCTCATCCGGATGGAGTACAGGAGTAACCCTAACAGTATCCTTTATCGCCGGGCTTCTTATGATGCTTGTTATGGCTACAATATTCTACTATATGAACAAGCTGACGGAGGATGGAAGTTTTAAAATACGAAATACAATCGGCAAAAGCGGAAGTGTCTATCTTTCAATCCCGGCCAACAGAGAGGGCACTGGCAAGGTTCAGATAAACGTTCAGGGATTTCAGACTCTTGATGCCATAACCGACAGCGATACAGAGATAAAGACAGGATCTGTAATCACTGTTACAGATGTTATAAACGGCAATCTGCTACTTGTTAAATAGAGCTAACCAATAGGGTCATAATCTACTATTAATAAAACACATATAACAACATATTATGGAACAATATTTTATTTTCATTATTGCAGCCGGGGTACTTTTTGTATTCATGCTCATTGTCTCATTTTTCCGCAGATACAAAAGGTGCCCGTCAGATAAGGTTCTTGTCATTTTCGGGAAGGTTGGAAAAGGTGGAGATGCTGAGTCACGCTCTGCTAAATGTATCCACGGAGGAGCTGCTTTTATCTGGCCTGTTATCCAGGACTACTCATTTCTTGATCTTACACCTTTTTCTATTGAGATTAATCTTACTAGTGCACTAAGTAAACAAAATATCAGAGTAGATGTCCCTTCACGGTTTACAGTAGGTATCTCAACCGAAGACGGTATCATGCTAAATGCTGCAGAGAGGTTATTAGGGCTGTCAATTAATGATATAAGTAACCTTGCAAAAGATATTCTTTTTGGACAACTCAGGCTCGTTGTGGCCACAATGGATATTGAGGAGATTAACAACAACCGCGATAAATTTTTGGCGGCAGTATCCAGTAATGTTGAGGCCGAACTCAAGAAGATCGGACTTAAACTTATCAACGTCAATGTTACAGATATTAATGACGAGTCCGGCTATATAGATGCTCTTGGGAAAGAGGCAGCCGCAAAAGCAATAAATGATGCAAAGATCAGTGTTGCAGAGAAGACCCGTGACGGATCTATCGGAGAGGCAATTGCAGTAAAAGAGCAGAGAATTCAGGTATCAAAAGCAGATGCTATTGCTGTTGAGGGTGAGAATACTGCAAAGATTGTAATGGCAAAATCCAATGCAGCAAGACGTGAACAGGAGGCAGAGGCAGAGAGAATTGCTATAGCAGCAGAGAAGGTAACTCAGGCTAAAGCACTCGAAGAGGCCTATGCAGCAGAGAGAGATGCAGAGACTGCCCGTGCAATCAGGGACAAAGCAACTCAAATTGCCAACATTGTTATTCCTGCAGAGATTGAGAAGGAGAAGATTCAGATAGGTGCAGAGGCTATTGCCGAACAGACAAGAAGACTTGCAAAGGGTGAGGCAGATGCAATATTTCTCAAGATGGATGCAGAGGCCAAAGGTATCTTTGAGATCCTGAGCAAACAGGCAGAAGGTTACCAAAAACTGATGAATGCAGCAGGAAACGACTCTAAGAGTGCTGTTATGATGATGATTGCTGACAAACTACCGGAGTTGGTTAAGACACAGGTGGAGGCAATTAAGAACCTCAAAATTGATAAGATTACTGTTTGGGACTCAATGTCCTCAGGAAAAGATGGAAAATCGCCATCAACAGCTAATTTCCTCTCCGGAATGTTAGGATCAATCCCACCATTTGAAGAGCTCTTCAAAATGGCGGGAATGGAGCTTCCTGATTATCTTAAGGGGCGCAAAATTGAAGAGGCCCATATTATTGAGAAGGAAGATATAAGTGACCAGCCTAAATAGTTAACTCTATTTTTCCAACGTTTTTAGAACTGCATCCGTAATTTGCCTTTCGCGTTCAACAGATTTGTCAAAAATTGTTTGAGCTTCGGAGATAAGTGAGGATGCAGTTTCTCTGTTTTTAAGATCTGCAGAGTTTATCCGAACATTCATATAGGCCCCGAAAATTGCAGATCTCAGAGCAAGTGCACCTACTCCCGCATCCGATACCGAATTTGGATTCCCCTCCTTTACCATAGACTCTATCAAGTCATAAGCACTGTATGATACCTGCATTGTCCTTAGCGGAATCTGTGTAGCATAGAGCGTTGCTTCCTGAATTGCTGCATCTCTTAGCACCTTTTCTGCTTCACTACCTTTTGGTAAACCAAAGGCATCCATGATTTTACGGAATGAGTTTGTATCCTCATCTACAAGGAATAGCAGTTCATTCATTATAGATTGCCCCCTCTCTGCAAACTCAGAAAAGTACTCCCACTTTTCATCCCATCCTGCCTTATGAGAAGACAAATTTGCCACCATTGTACCAAGAGAGGCACCTAGTGCTCCCATTAGTGCAGATACCGAACCCCCTCCAGGAGCTGGTGATTCACTTGCTGTTTCAAGCGCGAAAGCTTTGCATGTCAAATCTATAAGCCTTTTCTCTTCGCTATCTTCAATAAGATACTCTATTACTCTCTCCTGTGGATTAAAAGGTTTAAGATCGTCAAGCCCCATAGATTTAACGGCAATCTTAATAATCTCCTCCTCTGATATCCCTGCGGACCTCTGCTGTTTGTTCAGATAATACTTTCCCGCCTCAATAAGTACCCTTTTTGGAATAAGCCCTACAATTTCACTTCCCGTAACCCTGATACCTCTTGCAGATGCTTTATCAACAACCTCATCAAAAGCTATATGAACAGGAGTTGAAGCAATATCGGTAACATTCATTGAGACCTGTGCAATACCATACTCCTCAATAAACCATCCAATGGCCTTACAACCCTTAAGTGTCCCGGGTATCCACACATCCTCTCCTCTCTCATCCTTTACAACCTTACCGGTAAAGGGATTCCCATCTCTCTTCTTACGCCCCTTCTCCCTTACATCAAAGGCAATAGCATTTGCTCTCCGGGTAGATGTGGTGTTAAGATTAAAATTAATTGCAATCAGAAAATCCCTCGCCCCTATAGCTGTTGCACCTGAGCGGGCAATGCTCTCGTTAAAAAGAGTTGGACCAAAATCGGGTCTCCAGTTATCGTCCGATATTTTCTTGGCAACTCCCTCATATTCACCTGCTCTACAATTTGCCAAATTTCTTCGCTCCTCTTTGAAGGCGGCATTTTCATAACAATAGACAGGAATTAAAAGCTCCTCGCCCACCCTCTTTGCAAGTGCACGGGCAAACTCTGCAGTCTCCTCCATAGTGATTCCGGATATTGGAATCAGAGGACAGACATCTGTAGCCCCCATTCTTGGGTGCTCCCCGTGATGCTTACGCATATCTATCAGCTCAGACGCTATTTTAATTGCACGAAATGCTGCCTCAACAACCTTTTCCGGCTCACCTACAAATGTTACAACTGTACGATTTGTAGCAACTCCGGGATCTGTGTTAAGAACTCTTACTCCTTCTACTCTCTCTATTTCTTCTGTTATCTGATTGATAACATTCATATTGCGTCCCTCACTAAAGTTTGGCACGCACTCAATGATTCTCCTTGTCATTAATATGATTATTTTTTGTAAGTACTATTCCTTGTTGTGAAGCACAACACCTGCCGGCATCTGCTCTTTGAGTTTCTCTATGTCAATTTTAAAGTAATGGTATGCAAAGAGGTTTTTTGGCATTACTGTTTTTACCGCCTCAACAAACATCTCATCACTCATTGTATATGGCAGGTTCTTAGGAAGAAATGCCAGGTCAATCTCACCTAACTCCTTCATCTCTGGAATCAGCTCAGTATCTCCGGCGATATAGACCCTGTATCCTCCAAAATTAAGGATATAGCCATTACCCTCACCACGAGGGTGGAAAGGCTCTCCATCCTCCCTTCTGTTTAAGATATTGTAAGCATAAAGTGCATCAATAGTGATATCCCCATAAGTAAAACTCTCACCCGGGGCAATTACGTTTGCATTATCAATTGTACCCTTACACCCTCCACTTGTAACGAAAATGGTACTCTTATTAACTATATATTTAAGAGCATCTTCGTCCAGATGGTCATAATGGTGGTGAGTCAGCAGTACAAGGTCTGCCTGTGGTTGCTTTGAGTAGTCTGCAACATTGCTGTAGGGATCAACAAATATGTTCTTACCCTGCCAGTTGATCAGTATTGATGCGTGCCCCATCAATAATACTGTAATCTCTCCTAATGGTGTAATAAATCTATACATGATTATCTATTTTAGGGTTAGTTAACGAATTGAAAAAATATCTGCCTCTATCCCCTTAAGTATAAGAGTATCGACAATAGGTGTCGTAAGGGCATAAGGTATATATTGGTAGGATGGAATAGGCTTTGTAATAATGAGATTTGCAATCTTCCCTACAGCAATAGTGCCGTGAGTTTCGCCTATACCCATTGCAAATGCCCCATTAATTGTGGCGGCATTAATAACCTCTTCCGGTGTCATCTTCATCTTAAGGGCAGCTAATGCCATTATGAATTTCATATCTCCTGTCGGAGATGATCCGGGGTTGTAGTTAGTTGCCAAAGCAACAGGCAAACCATAGCTTAACATAGCTCTTGCCGGTGCATACTCCATTTCGAGGAAGAGCGTAGATCCCGGAAGAAGAGTTGCAATGGTATCGCTATCTTTTAGGGCTTTAAACTCCCGCTCCCCGGTAAATTCAAGATGATCAGCAGTGATAGCACCATATTTAGATGCGACCTGAACAGCTCCGGAGCAACTCATCTGATTTGCATGAATCTTAGCCCTCAAACCATATTTCATCCCGGCGTTGAAGATTCTGTCGGTATCCTCTACCGAAAAGAATCCATTTTCGGTAAATACATCAATGTAGTCGGCAAGATCCTCTGCTGCAATCATTGGAATCATAGTGTGGATTATCTCATCTACATACTCCTCTCTCCTGCCGGAGTATCTTTCGGGCACTGCATGCGCTCCAAGAAAGGTTGTTCTTACAGTCAACGGAGTTGACTCACCGATACGTCTGGCAACACGAAGCATCTTAATCTCATCTTGTGCAGTTAACCCGTATCCGCTCTTTATCTCAACAGCCCCTGTTCCGAATCTCATAATCTCGTAGGCCCTCTCAATACTCTGTCGATATAGCTCCTCCTCAGTTGTGTTGTGCAGAAGCTTTACCGAATTCAATATTCCACCTCCACGGGCTGCTATCTCCTGATATGAGAGCCCCTTTATCTTATCGCTATACTCCATCTCCCGGCTCCCTGCATATACAAGATGGGTATGAGAGTCACAAAATGCCGGCATAACCATCTTGCCGGTTGCATCTATTGTACGTGCCCCCTCTCTCTTGCCGGGCGTGAGAGAGACCATCTCTCCAAACTCCTCTATTGTATCTTCATTAACAATAATATAGCCACTATTAAGAGAGCCGAGAGAGGACATTCTTTCTCCTGTCAGAGGGGCCTGCGACGGAGTACTCTCGGTGCAGATAATCTTTGATATATTCTCTATTATGACTCTTCCCATACTATTTAGATAAATCTACCTCCCTTAAAAAGGAGATTGAGTTTCTGATGTGAATATACATAACCTGATCCTCCTCTACAAATGGGACCCTCTCTCTAAAGCTCTTCATAAAATTCTCAAGATATTGAGAGCTTTTGAGTGGTCTTCGAAAATCTAATGCCTGAGCCCCATTCATAAGCTCTATTGCAAGAATTTTTTCCAGATTCTCTGCAACTGCAAAACACTTGGTTGCAGCATTAGCTCCCATACTTACATGATCTTCCTGACCTTTCGAGGAGTCAATAGTGTCTGTGCAGGCCGGAACTGATAGTTGTTTATTCTGGCTAACTACCGATGCCTGTGCATATTGAGGTATCATAAAGCCTGAATTGAGACCCGGATGTGCTACCAAAAAAGAGGGAAGTCCCCTTTTGCCAGATATAAGCTGATATGTTCTCCTCTCCGAAATACTGCCCAACTCACTCAGAGCAATTGAAAGAAAATCAAGAGCAAGGGCAAGTGGCTGACCATGAAAATTCCCGGCTGATATAATATGTCCCTCATCAGGAAGTATTGTAGGATTGTCGGTTGCACTGTTGAGCTCTGTCTCAAAAACAGTTTGGGCATACTCAATTGCATCTTTTGATGCACCGTGAACCTGTGGAATACAACGAAAAGAGTATGGATCCTGAACATGCTCTTTGACTCTTGAGATGATCTCGCTCCCGGAGAGAAGCGATCTAAGCCTCTCTGCTGTCTTGAGCTGGCCTTTATGTGGTCTTACAAGATGGACACCTTGAGTAAATGGCTCTATTCTGCCATCATATGCATCAAGAGAGAGTGCTCCAATAATATCCGACAATTGAGAGAGCTTCTGCGCCTTTATTATACACCAAATACTATATGCAAGCATAAACTGGGTACCGTTTAAAAGTGCAAGACCCTCTTTAGAGGCAAGGGTAAGCGGTTTCCAGCCAAACTTTCTGTTAATCTCCTCCGAAGAGTATCTGCCTCCTTGATAATTTACCTCTCCAAGCCCTATCAGCGGAAGGGACATATTTGCAAGGGGGGCCAGATCTCCCGATGCACCTAATGAGCCTTGTTTGTAAACAACAGGTGTTACGTTATTATTGTACATTTCAATTAGTCTCTCTACTGTCTCAATGCATACACCTGAATAGCCATAAGAGAGAGATTTGACTTTTAATGCAATCATCAGCCTAACAATCTCTTCCGGCACCTCTTCTCCAATACCGCAGGCGTGAGAGATAACAAGATTTACCTGTAGTTGTGAGAGTTGACCCTTATCAATAGTAACATTGCATAAAGAGCCAAATCCTGTGGTAATTCCATATATTGGCTCTTTTGTTTTTGCCATCTGATTATCCAGAAACTCTCTGCATCTGATAACTCTCTCTC
>CAZCXB010000063.1:0-10673 GCA_964502485.1 uncultured Muribaculaceae bacterium
GGTGATATCACAAATAGTTGCAGTTTTTTTAAACTTTTTTTAAAAAAACATCAATTTGTAATTTTGGAGAGCTCTTTAAGTTAATAAACAGAATAGATTATAAGGTCATCTATCGTACTGGTTATGCAAGGTTTAATAATTGCTCCTTAATCTTTTCCAGTTCATCTTTCATCTGTACAACAAATTTTTGGATTTGGGCATGATTTGCCTTTGACCCGAGAGTATTTATCTCTCTTCCCATCTCCTGAGCAATAAATCCAAGTTTTTTTCCCTGCTGATTCTCGCTCTCCAGTGTCTCGGTAAAATATTTACAGTGCTGTATGAGCCTGACTCTCTCCTCGGTAATATCAAGTTTCTCTAAATAGTAGATAATCTCCTGCTCAAATCTATTGTTATCTGCTTGATTAACAAACTCATCTATTTTAGATCTTAATCTATCCTTTATATTGGAGATTCTCTCCTCTTCAAACCCTGATACATGATCTAAGTTCTCCAAAATATTTGCAACACGACCAAGGATCTCCTCTACAAGCTTTTTTCCCTCAGTCTGCCGGAACTCTATGTGCATCTGCAACGCATCAAGAATGGTACTCCTGATCTTCTCCCAGTTCTCTGCCCTCAAACTCTCATCAACTTCTGCTTTTTGATTATCAATAACATCGGGGAGTTTTAGAATTGCAGGAACAAGAGTTGAAATATCTGCCTTACGACCGGAGGCAGAGAGGATCGCCTCTGTTTGATTAAGGTATGAAATGAAAACATCGCTGTTTATCACCCTTGATCCGGTCTCAGTTATATTTTCGCAATTAGCATAGAGATCAATGTTTCCTCTAGTTAGCTTTTCGGTGATTAACTGCCTTATCTCTATCTCTTTGTCTCTCGGGATAATCTGAGTTTTCAGAGATATATCTGCCCCCTTTCCGTTAACAGATTTAATCTCAATAGTTATTTTGTTATGGCCGCAGATACACTCTGCCTTTCCATAGCCTGTCATTGATTGAACCATTCTCTTTGTTGATGTTGGTTAATTATAGATATTATTGGACAAAGTTACAAAAAATGACGTCAGGAAATCTTATATTTGCGGGTTAAAAAGTAATAAGAATGGAAGATACTCGAAAAGATTGCACAGATTTGTCAAAAGAGGGCGCAGATGAGCGCAGCCTTAACTTTTTGGAAGAGATAGTAGAGGCAGATCTTGCCTCAGGAAAACATAAGTCGATATTAACCCGTTTCCCTCCGGAACCAAACGGATATCTGCATATAGGTCATGCAAAGAGCATCTGCCTTAACTTTGGCCTTGCTGCCAGATATGGAGGAGAGACAAACCTTCGCTTTGATGATACAAATCCTACTAAAGAGGATGTTGAGTATGTGGATTCAATCAAAGAGGATGTAAAATGGCTGGGTTTTAACTGGGCAAAAGAGTTATATGCATCAGACTATTTTGAACAGCTATACACTTGGGCTCAGGAGCTGATTAAGAAAGGTTTGGCATATGTGGACGATCAGACTCAGGAGGAGATAAGGTTAAACAGAGGCACTGTTAACCGTCCCGGTATCGAGAGTCCTTTCAGAGGTCGCTCTATAGATGAGAATCTTCTTATTTTCAAAGATATGAGGGACGGGGTATATCAGGATGGAGCGAAGGTTTTAAGGGCTAAGATAGATATGTCACACCCCAATATGCTTATGAGAGACCCGATTCTCTATCGTATTATCCATGCCCATCATCATAGGACAGGTGACAAATGGTGTATATATCCGATGTATGATTATGCTCACGGACAGAGTGACTCATTGGAGGGGATTACCCACTCAATATGCACCCTTGAGTTTGATGTTCACAGACCCCTTTACGACTGGTTTATTGAAAAACTTGAGATATTTCCATCCAGACAGTATGAGTTTGCACGTCTGAATCTTACATATACTGTAATGAGTAAGCGGAAGCTGCTTGAGCTTGTTAAAAACGGATATGTAACGGGATGGGACGATCCGAGAATGCCCACTATTTGCGGACTTCGCAGAAGAGGCTACACTCCTGAGAGCATAAGAATGTTCGCAGATAAGGTTGGAGTTGCCAAACGAGACAATATAATTGACCTATCGCTTCTTGAGTGGTGTGTAAGGGAGGATCTAAACAGAAGAGCCAACAGATATATGGTTGTGATGAATCCTGTCAAGCTGGTGATAACCAACTATCCGCAAAATGAGACAGAGATATTTACGCCTGCTCTAAATCCGGAAGATCCTAATGCAGGAAGCAGATCTGTACCCTTTTCAAGGGAGCTCTATATAGAGAGGGAGGACTTTATGGAAGAGCCTCCAAAAAAGTATTTCCGGCTTCGCCCGGGTGGAGAGGTTCGTCTTAAATATTCATACATAATTAAATGTGAGGAGATTATTAAGAATGAAAATGGTGATATTACAGAGATCAGATGTACATATGACCCTTCCAGTAAACCGGGAGTGGGAGAGTGGCGATCTGTTAAGGGGACAATTCATTGGGTATCTGCTCTTCACGCAAACGAGATAGAGGTGAGACTCTTTGACAGACTCTTTGACAATCCGGAGATGGATAATCTGGAAGAGGGTAAAGAGTATATTGATTATCTTAACCCTGACTCTCTTAAAGTTGTAAAAGGGTATGCAGAGAATGAACTGTTAAACGATAACTCCAAGATTGCAGTACAGTTTGAAAGGTCCGGCTATTTTATAAAGGATTCTCAATCTGTAGACTCTATACCGGTATTTAACAGAACAGCAGGACTTAAATCTACCTGGTAAACTCTTTAGTTGAGTACTGTTTTGACTCTGTGCTTTTTCCATAATCCGGAATTGTAGTAGAGCACAGATCCTATACACCCAGCGCTCCACCCGATAGGGATTGACCACCATATTCCTGTCGGACCAAAGTGGCGTGCTAAAAAATATGCAATAGGGATTCTTATTACCCACAAAGAGAGGGTGGTAATTAGCATCGGTATAACGGTTGCCCCGGCTCCTCTTGTAACACCGTTATAGACAAACATCACAGTAAAGACAATGTAGAAAGATGTAACTATTACAAGATACTCTTTACCGATTCTGATAATCTCGTCATAGTGGGTTGAGCCCCTCTCTGTAAAGAGTCTCATAATCTCATCTCCGAAAAAGACGACAATAAGACTTAAGAAGATACAGATTATGGTCGAGTATAAAAGTGTTGCTCTGAGACCGTTTTTGATTCTGTCAAATCTTTCGGCTCCAAGATTTTGCCCCACAAATGATGAAAGGGCTGCAGCAAGGTTCATGGCAGGCATAGATACAAACATATCCACTCTCCCGGCTGCTGTATATGCTGCAAGTGTTGCAACCCCAAAGGGGGATACTATACTCAATAGCGCCATTGACCCGAGCCCGACGAGAGTCTGCTGAACTCCTGAGGGCAATCCGATTCTAAGAGAGAGACGAAAGTTTGACCAGTCAAACTGCCATCTTTTGTAGTTTAGATTGAATCGGATCATCTTATTCTCCCTCCTGTTAAGGTAATACCAGAGTGCTAACCACGACATAAGTGTAGCAACAGCTGTTGCCCATGCAACACCATCTACTCCCCATTTAAATACAAGAACAAAGACAAGGTCAAGTATCATATTAATTACAAGGGATATGGCTACAAAAAATACAGGAGTCTTTGAGTTTCCCACACCTCTTAAAATTGCCGACATCCCAAATAGGGAGAACATCGGTATTGTAGTAGTAAGTATAACAATATCAAAGTATCTGACCGCTTCCGGTAAAACCTCGGGTGGGATCGACAGTAAATTAAAGAGAGGCCGGCTTAAAGCAAAGAATGTCAAAGAGAGTATCGCCGAACTTACAAGGAGAAATATCTGAAGAGTATCTGAGGTGATTTTAACTTTACTATAATTTTTTGCCCCAAAGTATTGCGATATAAGAACAGAACCTCCAATAGCTATACCTCCAACAAGTGCAGATAGTGTAAACAAAATAGGGAAACTGGCACCGACAGCAGCAAGTGCAACCGATCCGATATACTTGCCCACGACGATACTGTCAACAATATTGTACATCTGCTGGAATACATTTCCGATCAGCATCGGAACGGCGAACAACATTATCTGTTTCCCCTCATTCCCGCGGGTAAGGTCATTCATCTTTTGAAATAATTTGACCGCAAAAGTAGCTATTTATAATCAGAATCTCTTAACGTATGAGTGGCAATACGGCTGTGACCCTTTTTTGATATAGTAGTCCTGATGGTACTCCTCTGCTTTGTAAAAGGGTGATGCCTTTGTAAGGAGAGTCTCAATTTTGTAACCTTTTTTAGAGAGTGTTTCAAGCAACTCTGCGGCGATCTTTCTCTGATTTTCATCCATATAGAATATTTCTGATCGGTATTGGTTACCAATATCAGGCCCCTGCCTATCTCTTTGGGTAGGATCATGAATCTCAAGAAAAAACATTACAAGCTCTTTATACTCTATCTGGGCGGCGTCATAAACCACCTCCACCGCTTCGGCGTGACCCGAAAGACCCGTTAATACATCCTTGTATGAAGGATTAGAACTCCTCCCTCCCGTATATCCGCTTACTGCAGAGATTACTCCCCACTTTTGTTGCAGAAGATGCTCAACACCCCAGAAACAGCCCCCTGCAAATATGGCTCGCTCCAATTTTTGAGGAACAAATAACAGAGATATTGAGTTTACACAGTGGCGGGTATCCTTTTTTGTAAACCTCTCCCCTGTAAAAACATGTCCAAGATGACCACCGCAACTGTTGCATACAATCTCTACTCTTCGCCCGTCGGCATCTCTTACTCTTGTTACTGCACCGGTTATCTCATCGTCAAAAGCGGGCCAACCGCAACCGGAATCAAACTTATCGGAAGATCTGTAAAGAGGAGCATTACACTGTTTGCAATGGTAAGTTCCTGCCTCTTTGTGCATATAGTAAACTCCTGTGAACGGCGCTTCGGTACCCTTCTCAATTATCACTCTCCTCTCCTGAGAAGAGAGCTCCCGTAACTCTTGCGCATCTGATGTCATAGTAAAAAAAAATAGTGTCGTAAATAATAGATATCTTTTTAACATATCAAGTTAACCTCCTTTTTATCATTTTTCCCAACTCCTTAGCAGCTCTATCTCATCTCTCCAGATCTCTTCGTTTGGAGTCTCAAGGATAAGCGGCATGTTGTCAAACCTGGGATCCTTCATTAATAGTTTGAATGTCTCTAACCCGAGAAGCCCCTCACCAAGAGAGTCGTGTCTATCCACCCGGGAGTTAAGACCCTTTTTTGCATCATTCAGATGCATTCCTTTGAGATAACCAAGACCGATAACACTCTCAAAATGGCTGAATGCTTTGTAGAATCCCTCCTCATTAGAGAGATCATAACCGGCTGCAAAGGAGTGACAAGTGTCGATGCAGACTCCAACTCTGCTTTTATCCTCTACATAGTGAATAATCTGTGCAATCTGCTCAAAAGTGTGACCCAGATTGGTTCCCTGACCTGCAGTGTTCTCGATTACAGCAGTTACGCCTGTGCTCTTCTCTAAGGCTATATTTATTGAATCGGCAATTGTTCTGAGGCAGGTGTCTATATCTACCTTACTTAGATGACTGCCGGGATGAAAATTGAGTCTATCCAGCCCTAGTTGCTCGCAACGCTGCATCTCATCAATAAAGGCTGCTCTTGATTTACTCAAACCCTCCTCCTCCGGATGGCCCAGGTTAATCAGATAGCTGTCATGCGGTAGAATCTGATGAGGTGCGAATCCGAATTTGTCACAATTTTCTTTAAACTTATCAATACTACCCTTAGACAACGGAGCAGCAATCCATTGCCTCTGGTTTTTTGTAAATAGAGCAAATGCATTTGCTCCAATATTATTTGCATTTACAGGAGCATTCTCAACTCCTCCGGAAGCGCTCACATGAGCTCCAATGTATTTCATATTTTATTTTTTATATTCGTTAACTAATCTGAGAGTAATCCTTTGGTTCTCTTTTAAGCATAGAGAGAGACTCCCTCAGTTGTAAGTTCTTGCTTTGCTCTAATAGAGGATCATCTGCAAGAATTTTCTCTGCATAACGTCTTGATTCTTCAAGTATTTGCGAGTCAGTTGAGAGACTTGCAATCTTGAGATCAACAGGAAGCCCGCTCTGCATGGTTCCCTCCAGGTCGCCGGGGCCTCTCATCCTAAGATCAGCCTCTGCAAGCTCAAAGCCGTCATTAGTAGAGCACATAAGTTCAATCCTCTTTTTTGACTCCTTTGATAGCTTTAACCCTGTCATAAGTATGCACCAGGACTCATCCGACCCTCTGCCTACACGCCCCCTCAGCTGATGCAACTGTGATAACCCAAACCTCTCTGCACTCTCAATCATCATTACAGAGGCGTTAGGGACATCTACACCCACCTCTATAACGGATGTAGATACAAGAATGTTCGCCTTACCCGTTGCAAAAAGATCCATGTCGTGGGCCTTATCTTCGTTTTTCTGCTTTCCGTGAACAACTGCTGTTACAAACTCAGGAGCTTTGAACTCCTCTATTATATGCATATATCCATCCTGAAGATTCTTATAATCCAGCTTTTCACTCTCTTTGATGAGCGGATAAACTATAAAAATCTGACGTCCGCTCTTTATCTTCTCCTTCATAAATGAGTAGATTCGATCTCTTTGATTCTCATTCGAATGTATAGTCTTAACTACTTTCCTTCCGGGAGGGAGTTCATCAATTACAGAGACGTCAAGATCTCCGTAAAGTGTCATTGCAAGCGTCCTTGGAATTGGAGTGGCAGTCATCACCAGAACATGAGGAGGAGTCTCTCCCTTGCTCCATAGTTTTGCCCTCTGATCTACTCCGAAACGGTGCTGCTCATCTATCACTGCAAATCCAAAATTGGAAAACTGAACTCTCTCTTCTATAAGCGCATGAGTGCCAAATAAGATATGGATCTCTCCGCTCTGCAGTGATTCGAGTATCGCTCTTCTCTCCTTTGCTTTTGTATTTCCGGTTAGAATTGCAGTTTTTACGCCTGTCTGCTCAGTCAGTTTTAGTGATCCTCGATAGTGTTGTTGTGCAAGCACCTCTGTAGGTGCCATTATACATGACTGATATCCGTTATCGGCAGCTATCAGTGCAGATAGGATTGCCACCATGGTTTTACCGCTCCCCACATCTCCCTGAAGTAAGCGGTTCATCTGTCTGCCGCTTACCATATCTGAGCGTATCTCCTTTATCACCCTCTTTTGGGCATTAGTAAGTTCAAATGGTATTTTTCTGTAGCAGGAGTTGAATTTTTCTCCTACCTTATACATAATAATACCGTTATTAACTCTCTCTCTTTGAGTTTTTTGCTTTAATAGTGACAGCTGTAGATAGAAGAGCTCCTCAAATTTGAGACGGTATTGAGCACCCGACAAGATCTTTAAGTTTGCAGGAAAATGGATATTTGTAATGGCATCGCTAAACGGAAGCAGACTCTTCTCTTTAACAATGTATTCCGGAAGGGTTTCTGTTAGGGCTCCTCCGAAATTTTTTAGCAGATGAGCCATGAATTTTGCAATCTGCTTATTCCCAAATCCATTATTTCTGAGCCTTTCGGTAGAGGGATATACCCCTAACATGTTTCCTATATAGATAGGATTCTCCTCTGTTGCCGGTTCAATCTCCGGGTGTACCATATTGAGAGTGTGATTAAACATTGTCGGTTTCCCAAAGACAATATACTCCTTATATGGTTTGAGCCACTCTTTAATCCACTTAATTCCCTGAAAAAACACAAGTTCTATACTACCTGTAGAGTCGGTAAATGTTGCAGTTAGTCTTCTGCCCGGTCCACGCTCCCCGATTATATTTATCTTTCCCAATTTTCCCCTTAACTGTATAAAGCTCATAGATGGCTCGATCTCGGAGATAGAGTAGATTTTAGTCCTGTCTATATATCTGAATGGAAAGAAGAAGAGCATATCCCTAAAGGTGTTGATATTAAGCTCCTTATTAAGAAGCTCAGCCCTTTTGGGTCCGACCCCGGGGAGGTATTTAATTTCGCTGTCAAGGATTGAAGGCATAACA
Source organism: uncultured Muribaculaceae bacterium (assembly GCA_964502485.1). Lineage (GTDB taxonomy): Bacteria > Bacteroidota > Bacteroidia > Bacteroidales > UBA932 > Bact-08. The sequence goes on from CAZCXB010000063.1 coordinate 8,096, forward strand.
CAAATATACAAATCTTATCTAAAATTTGTATCTTGCGTAAATTTACTCAGTTAATCAAAATATGAAAAATAAAATAGTAGTCGGTATAACTCAGGGCGATAGCAATGGTATTGGCTATGAGGTAATAATAAAATCACTATCAGATCAGAGAATTTTTGATATATGTACACCTGTTATTTACGGCTCTTCAAAGTTCTTCGGTTACTATAAGAAGGGTTTACAGGAGACAGAGAGTATCTCCACAAATGTAATTGCCAAAGCTTCAGATGCCCACTCCAAGAGAATTAACCTAATCAACTGCATTCCTGATAATCTTTTGCTTGAACCCGGTAAGGAGAGTGAAGATGGTGCTAAGGGAGCCCTGATATCTCTTGAGGCGGCTGTAAAGGACCTTAAAGATGGTCAAATAGATGTACTGGTTACTGCACCATTCAATAAATCGGGGGTCTCTAAGGAGGGATTCTCGTTTCCCGGTCATACAGAATATCTTACAAAGACATTCTCTGCAGATGAGTCGTTGATGTTTATGGTCTCTGACTCTCTTAAAATAGGACTTGTGACAAATCATCTCTCTATCTCACAAGTATCATCCACAATCACCTCAGAACTTTTAAAAAAGAAGGTGTCACTAATGTCTGATTCACTTAAAAGGGATTTTGCTGTTGACAGGCCAAAAATTGCTGTTTTATCTCTCAACCCTCATAGTGGAGATCACGGATTGCTCGGTAAAGAGGAGATGGAGATAATAACTCCTGCCATCAACGAGTTGTTTGAACAGGGTGAGCTTATATTCGGCCCCTTCTCGTCTGACGGGTTCTTTGCATCTGACTATAAAGGCAGATTTGATGCTGTTCTTGCAATGTATCACGATCAGGGGATGATTCCTTTTAAGACGATCTCGTTTGATAAAGGTGTAAATTTCACGGCAGGACTATCTGTGGTGAGGTGCTCTCCTGACCATGGAACAGCATTTGATCTGGCAGGCAAAGGGAAGGCCGATCACCTTTCGATGCTCTCATCTATCTATACAGCCTGTGATATCTACAGAAACAGAGAGAATTATGACGCATTGAGGGCAAACCCGTTAAAAGTAGAGATGCCGGCAGGAAGCAGGGATAATGATTAATATTTACACAGATGGTGCTGCAAGAGGTAATCCCGGTCCCGGAGGGTGGGGTGCGCTTCTAAAATCTGGCATTCACTATAAGGAGCTATCCGGTGGGTTCAGTTGCACAACAAATAACAGAATGGAGCTATTCGCGGTAATCTCTGCACTTGAGGCAATAAAGAGGAAGGGTGCAGATGTTACTGTCTATTCAGATAGCTCTTATGTGTGTGACGCTATCAATAAAGGGTGGCTATTTGGTTGGGAGAAAAAGGGGTTTCTAAAGAAAAAGAATCCGGATTTGTGGAGAAGGTTTCTTGAGATCTACAGAAAGCATAAAGTTCAGTTTGTCTGGATACGTGGACACAACGGACATCCCGAGAATGAAAGGTGCGATACTCTTGCGGTAGAGGCCTCTTATATGAGCGGACTTCCTGAAGATGAGGGGTATCTTATTCAGCTCTCGGAGAGTAGTCCTGGTTCCTTAGCCATGGAGTAAACCCCGCATCGGTAATCGCTTTTTTGATACCTTGTGCATCCGTTTTGAAATTTGCCCCTGCAGATGAGACTACATTCTCCTCTATCATTACCGAGCCCATATCGTCTGCCCCTGAGTGGAGTGCAAGTTTTGCACACTCAAGGCCTATAGTCAGCCATGATGCCTGAATATGATCAATATTATTTAGAACTATTCTACTGATTGCAACCATTTTAAGATTTTCTGCAGCAGTAGGTTTTTCAATTTCTGCAATCTTTGATAGCTCAGTTCCCTCTATCTGCATAGGCCAACATATAAAAGCACGGAAACCGGGTGCGCCCTGAGCTCTCTTACTCTGAATATCACGTAAAAGAGTAAGGTGCTCCATCCTCTCTTTAATTGACTCAATATGACCATAAACCATAGTTGCAGTTGTTCCTAAGCCCAGGTTGTGAGCACACTCCATTACCTCAACCCAAGCCTCTACTCCCGGTTTTCCCGGAGAGATTATTGCTCTTACTCTTGGGCTGAGAATCTCTGCCCCGGCCCCGGGTAAGGTGTCAAGCCCTGCCGCAATTAGTCTTAACAGCGTCTCCTTAACAGTTAGTTTGCTGATTTTTGAGATATGATAGACCTCAGGGGGGCCAAGTGCATTTAATTTTAGTGAAGGGAACTCATTTTTAAGGGATTGGAATAGATCTTCATAAAAGGTTATATCATAATGTGGGTGTAAGCCCCCCTGAAGCAGAATCTGATCTCCTCCAAGTTGGTATAACTCAGCTATCTTAGATTTATACTCATCAATCCCGGTTGTGTAGGATCGCCCTTTTTGAGATAGGGTACAGTGAAAATTACAGAACTTGCAACCTGATATACAAACATTTGTATAATTGATGTTTCTGTCAATCTGCCAACTGACTCTACCCGCCTGACTCTTTCTGTTACGTATCCTGTTTGCAACTGAAAACAGAAGGGGTAGAGGTGTGTTATTATAT
>CAZCXB010000064.1:0-10388 GCA_964502485.1 uncultured Muribaculaceae bacterium
ATATAATAATATATATAGAAGCAGAGGGTGGAAAAATTGCAGATGTAAGTCTCGAGCTTCTCACCAAAGGCCGCTCTCTTGCCGGGCAACTATCCTGTAAGCTTGAGGCACTGTTGATTGGGGATAAGGTTGAACATCTTGCCTCAGAGCTCTTCTCCTATGGAGCTGAGACTGTATATCTTGCACAGGACAAAAGGCTGGAGCACTACTTGACTCTACCCTACTCCGCAATAACTGTTGATATTCTAAAGAGGGAGAGACCTCAGATTGCTCTTTTCGGAGCAACAAGTGCAGGAAGAGATCTTGCACCCAGAGTATCCAGTGCACTGGTAAGTGGTCTGACGGCAGACTGCACCTCGCTTGAGATTGGAGACCATAAAGAGGCAAAAAGCGGAAAAGAGTATAACAATCTTCTTTATCAGATAAGACCTGCATTCGGCGGAAACATTATTGCAACCATCATTAATCCCGATTGTCGTCCTCAGATGGCTACAGTTCGTGAAGGGGTTATGAAAAAGGAGCCTTTAGAAAATCCTGTAAAAGGGAGAGTTGTTACTATTGATACTTCTCTTATTGTTAAGAACGAAGACTTTGTAGTTGAGATTATTGAGAGACATATCGAAGAGAGGAAAATAGACATAAAAGGATCTCCTGTAATTATTGCAGGCGGATTTGGTGTAGGATCTAAAGAGAACTTCAATCTGCTTTACGACCTCGCCGCTGTACTTGGTGCAGAAGTTGGTGCATCAAGAGCAGCAGTAGATGCAGGTTATGCCGAACCTGCAAGGCAGATTGGACAGACAGGGATAACCGTTAGGCCTAAGCTATATATTGCAGCAGGAATATCAGGCCAGATTCAGCACACTGCCGGTATGGATCAATCAGCAATGATTATATCTATAAACAACGACCCTAATGCCCCTATACATCAGATAGCAGACTATGCAATCATAGGTGATATGAATGAGATCATTCCAAGAATGATTAAATCTTACAAATTAAACAGCAAATAGTATGGCAAACTTCTATAAAGATAATAAAGATCTTAAATTTCAACTCTCTCACCCTTTAATGCCAAAAATTGTCAGATTAAAGGAGCTGGATTTCAAAGATTCAGGTAAATTCGACTACGCACCTTTCAATTATGAGGATACAATAGACTCCTATGATAAGATCCTGGAGATACTGGGAGAGATATGCGGAGAGACAATAGCTCCAAATGCAGAGGAGGTTGACAAACATGGGCCTCATCATGAGAATGGAAGAGTAACTTACGCTCCCGGAACCCAACAAAATCAGGATATCCTCACACAAGCAGGTCTTTACGGAATGTCTCTGCCAAGAGAGTTTGGTGGACTTAACTTCTCAATGGTTCCATATGTAATGGCTGCAGAGTTGGTTGCACGAGCAGATGCCGGTTTTGCAAATATTTGGGGTCTTCAGGATTGTGCCGAGACTATTCATGAGTTTGGTTCTGATGAGATTAAACAGGAGTTTCTACCAAGAATAAATCTTGGAGAGACATGCTCAATGGATCTGACTGAACCGGATGCCGGGAGTGACCTTCAGGCTGTTATGTTAAGAGCTTCATTAAATGAGGCAGACGGTATGTGGTATCTTAATGGTGTAAAGAGGTTTATTACTAACGGTGATGCACAGATAAAACTAGTTCTTGCAAGATCGGAGGAGAATACAACAGATGGTCGCGGACTCTCCTACTTTGTTCATGATCAGGCATGGGGTGGTGTTACTGTAAGAAGAATAGAGAATAAGCTGGGGATTAAAGGCTCACCAACTTGTGAACTTGTTTTCAATAATGCTCCTGCAAAAATTGTAGGTGAGAGAAGGATGGGACTCATTAAATATGTAATGTCCCTGATGAATGGTGCTCGCCTTGGTGTAGGTGCTCAATCTGTTGGAATATCAGAAGCGGCATACAGAGAGGCTCTCAAATATGCTCATGAAAGAGCACAATTCGGAAAGCCGATCATTCAATTCCCTGCTGTATACGAGATGTTAGCCGTAATTAAGGCCAAACTCCAGGCATCACGTGCCTTACTTTATGAGACAACAAGGTTTGTAGATCTATATAAAGCATACGGTTTCCTTGCAGAGGAGAGAAAACTTACTCCTGAAGAGCGCAGTGATGCAAAAAAATATCAGAGACAAGCAGATATGTTAACGCCTATGTTAAAATTGATGGCCTCTGAATACTCAAATCAAAATGCCTACGACTCTCTTCAGATTCACGGAGGTTCAGGATTTATGAAGGACTATCCTGTTGAAAGACTTTTCAGGGATGCAAGAATCACTACCATTTATGAGGGAACATCACAACTTCAGGTAGTAGCGGCTCAGAGATATGTTACTAACGGTGGATATCTTTCACAGATCAAAGAGTATGAGGGTGTCACTCTTCGGGCGGAGTATGAGCAACTCAAAAAGATCCTAACCGATATGACAACACAGTATGAGAAAGCAGTTGAGTTGGTTGCCGGGAAAGATAACGACTATATCGATTTTCACGCAAGAAGATTAGTCGAAATGGCTTCGCATATAATTATGTCCTATCTTCTTTTAATAGATGCTCAACAAGATAGTTCATTCGATAATTCGGCACAGATCTATATTAATAAGTCAAAATCATGGAATGATGAGAGATACTCCTACTTAAAAGAGTTCTCGCCTTGTCAGCTTAGTTCGTTTTTGGCAGTTAAAGAGGAGAGTGTTCCAGAAGCATAATCATAAGTAGCAAAAAGAGATCCGGCATATTAGGAGAATCGGAAGATTACCGAAAGTGCCGGACTCTTAATTAACAAGGATCTCTTCTGTATATACAATCAAGAGACTCTTCATAGCCCTCTAATTCAATAGTTACGTGTTCTGCTCCGTGCTTACCAGCAATCTCTCTTACCCTCTGTTTTATTTCACGGCACTCTGCCGAAATATCACTGCTTTCAACAACAACATGAATAGTTAAAATATTATGATCACCATCAAGTGTCCATAGGTGAATATCGTGCAGTGACGAAATCTGGGGCAATTCGAGAATATCATCCTTCATTCTCTGAAGATTAATTCCGGCCGGAACCTCCTGAAGCATTATTCCAATGGTCTCCTTAAGATTTCTAAAAACATTAAATAGAACCCAAACCGTGATTCCGATTGACATTAGCGGGTCTAAAACAGGGATATCCTTAAAGGTCATTATTATGCTTCCAACCAAAACAGCTACCCATCCCAGAACATCTTCGGTAAGGTGTAACAATACCGCTTTTTCGTTATGACTCTTACCCTTCTTTAGTCTTAGAACAGCTATCCCGTTAACAATGATACCTAAAACTGCAAGGATCATCATTCCACGCGAGTCTGCCTGCTGAGGTTCAATTACCCTTGCAACCCCCTCTTTTATAATAAAAACAGATCCAAGAATGAGAACGAATGAGATAAATATTGATCCTAACAGTGAAAAACGTTTATAACCATAAGAGTATCTGTTGTCCCCCTTTTTTTTTGAGACTCTTTGAAGATAAAATGCGACTCCAAGAGAGAGGGCATCTCCAAAATCGTGTACAGCATCAGAAAGAATTGCTATCGAATTAGTCAGAAAACCTCCGACAAGCTCAATAATAGCAAATATAAGGTTCAAAAAGAAAGCTATAGCAATGTTCTTCTCCGGAGAGTCATTATGGTTGTGACTGTGTGATTTTCCCATAACAAATAAATGCTTTAAAAGAGTTAATCTTACCAAACAGCTCAAAAAGCCGATTGTTCCCTATGATTGTTCAAAAGAGCTGCCAAAGTGTTAAAAAGTATCTCTGCAAATTGACTAACTTTGTTTGAAGATTCTTTAACGGATACAAATGTATTAACAAAAATGGAGAAAAACCTTAACCTTATAACACTATGCTCCCCGTTGAACGATCCCGAATCGATAACAGGAGTCAAGAGAGAGTCCCTTAACATTATACGATCTCTCTATTGCACAAAAATAGTATCCAATCCGGAAGATATTTCTCATACGGTATCAGAGGGAATCTTTACAGCACTCTTCATCGCTTCAGGAGGCTCTGAGGAGCTTTTTATGAGCATTAAAGAGCTGTTACCTAAACCTGTTGTTGTAATCAGTGATTCATATCATAACTCCCTTGCAGCTTCACTTGAGATCCTTACTTGGCTTAGTATTAACGGTATAATGCATAAGCATATCAACATTCCGGCAGAGCCATCCGAGAAATATATACAGGAGCTGACTCAGGAGCTGGAGTATATGGAGAAGATTCAAATTGGGTTGTTCAATATCTCTAAACACAATATTGGATTAATAGGTGGTGCTTCGCCATGGTTAATAGCCTCAAATATAAATAACGAAAAGATTGTTAAGAAATATGGTTTAACCTTTACAGAGATTGACACCGGTGAGGTTGTCTCGCGATACAATTCCGAAAAGGGAGATGATCCCGAATCTCTGCAATTGCTTCAAAAATTAGATAAACACAGGGATAACCGCCGTTCTGAGAGTGATTTGAAAGATGCTGTAAGGCTATATAACACCTTGAATAACATCTGTAAGGATTATAAACTCACCGCACTTACAATTAAGTGTTTCGATCTGGTTACATCTTGTAATTCTACAGCTTGTTTAGCCTTGTCTCTATTGAATGATAATGGTATAACATCAGGTTGCGAAGGAGATATACCCTCTCTCTGGAGTATGATTATTGCAAGAGAGATATGCTCAAGTGTCTCTTTCATGGCAAATCCATCATCTATTGAGAGAGTTGACAACAGTATAGATTTTGCCCACTGTACAGCTCCTCTCTCTTTGGGAGCTGACTACAGGTTAACGTCACACTACGAATCGGGGATAGGAATCGGAGTAGCTTCAAAGGTAAATTTGGGCAAATTTACTCTGTTTAAATGTGGAGGAGAGAGTTTGGATAGGTTCTACATCTATGAAGGAGATGTTGTTCAGAATACATATGTGATAGAGCGATGCAGAACACAAATCAAATACATTTTTAAAACCCAAGATGATCTGGACAGTTATCTCGAAAGTTATATTGGGAATCACTCTGTATTGATTCCCGGAAAACATAAGAAGCTTCTAAGTCGATTTATAAAACTCACAACCATTTAATTCGTACATTATGAAAATTCCATATCCTAATCTAAAGAGGTTGATTGCTTCAACTTTTATTACACTATCTATACTCCTACCCCTACAGCTCGACTCCCAAAATATCGTTCACAGAGATATTGAGATTGAAGAGGCACTCTCAAAAATATCGGCAGATAGTATGAGAGTCTATATAGATGACCTTCTTCGCTTTAAAACAAGGCATAACCTTAGTAAGAGGAGTGACAAATATGTTGGAATAGGAGCAGCTGCAGACTATCTTGAAGAGAGAGTAAACTCTTTCCGTAAAGACAATGAGGAGTTTGTATCAGTTGAGAGAGTAGATTTCAGAGCCGGTGGAGCGGGTAGCAGACTTGGCAGGGAGATCACTCTGACAAATATTATTGCAACAATAAAGGGTTCCGGTCCGGATAACAGAGTGATTGCCCTTCTTGCCCATTACGACAGCAGGATTGATGATAATAGTGACTCCACATCTTTTGCTCCCGGAGCCAATGATAATGGCAGCGGTGTTGCAGCACTGCTTGAGATCTCACGTATATTATCTGCTATGAGATTGCCCGCAACCATTAAGGTTATGTTCCTATCCGGAGAGGAGCATGGATTACTAGGTGCAGCACATATGGCAAATATGGCACAGATTGAGAGGTGGAACCTGATTGCTGTTCTTAATAATGATATGATCGGGAATACTCAATCCAGTGAAACTGATACACGAAACAACACTGTCGTAAGGGTATTCTCAGAAAATATACCATTCATAGAGACAGAAAACCAGACAAGGGATAGGGTATTTAACTCTTCGGAAAATGATAGCCCCTCAAGACAACTTGCAAGGTATATAAAGGAGACAGGAGAGAGATACGTAGAGAATATCTCTGTAAAGCTTATCTACAGAAATGATCGTTTTGGCAGAGGAGGAGATCATACACCATTCAGTCGTAAAGGTTTTACAGCTGTTAGGATATGTGAATACTACGAAAATTACAACAGAACCCATCAAAAGGTTGGAGAAATGGGTGGAATCAACTTCGGAGATATGCCTGAAGGAGTTGATTTTGAATATTTAAGAAAAAATTGCTCAGTAAATCTATCATCTGTTATTAACCTTTCAAAAGCTCCTAATCCTCCAACTATGGTGCATACAGATATCTCTTCATTAGGTAATTTCACGAAAATCAGCTGGAGAGCACCATCGATTGGGGAGGAACCTTATGGTTACTATCTCCTTATAAGAGAGACAGACTCCCCTGTATGGCAGAGAAAGATCTTTGTAAAGGGAGAGTCCGCAACAATTCCACTAAGTAAAGACAACTACTTTTTTGCCGTGCAATCTGTAAATAAAATTGGCAATGAGAGCCTTGCTCAATTTTCCACTGGAGAGAGATAATATGAGAATAGCTGATTATAAGATATCTTTCATAGGTTACGGGAACCTTGCTTATAGATTATCTATGGCTTTCCGGGCGGCCGGCATTACTGTTGACTATATCTATGGAAGAGATATGGATGAGGCCTCTAAACTTGCTTACATTCTAAATAAGCCGGAGAACTCCCACACAAAGGATCAGCCTTTGGTTAAAGCAACCCCAAATCTGGGGATGCTGGCAAGTAGCGATATTGTAATACTCTCGGTGACCGATCGCTCTATATCCGATGTTGCAGGACTGATAACTAAGACACCTGAGTTTAAAAAATATAGCCCGACAATTTTGCACTGCAGTGGTGCATGTCCTCTCTCTTTGCTTGATAACTTCTCTAACTCCGGTGTACTCTACCCTCTTATGACTCTCTCAAAAACTAAACCGGTAGATTTCTCTCTCGTCCCATTTTTTATAGAGTTTACAGGAGAGAGGGCAGAGAAGCAGTTAATTGATATCTGTAACATCCTCAAATCGGAGTATAGGATCTCTGAGTCCCATGAGAGGCTTAAACTACACACAGCTGCTGTATATGTAAGTAATTTTATTAATTACCTAACAGGACTGGCATTCGATATCTCAAAACCAAATCAGATGTTCCTTATGCCTCTTGCTATAGAAACAATAAGAAAAGCTTTCCTATACGAACACCCATCTTTAGTCCAGACAGGACCCGCAATCAGAGGAGATATGGATACCGTAGAAAAACACAGAGAGCTACTAAAGGATAGGCTTGAACACAAAGCTGTTTACGAGATGCTATCAGGGTTTATTTCACAAAAACGCAAACTATTTTAAAATGTCAAATTATAAAGTAAAATTATCTAAAATCAGAGCGTTCGCGTTTGATGTAGACGGAGTCTTTACCGATGGGACAGTGCTTGCCACAGAGACCGGAGATCTGTTAAGAAGTCATAATGCAAAGGATGGGTATGCTGTAAGAATGGCTCTCCTTTCCGGTTATCCGGTTGCTATTATTACCGGAGGTGCCTCTGAGAGTATCACAAAGAGATTCTCGTTAATTGGCGTTAAAGATGTCTACCTCAAATCTTTAAATAAAATTCCTGATTTTCTGGACTTCTGCGCCAAGAACCAGCTTGACCCCTCGGAGGTTCTTTTTATGGGAGACGATATCCCTGATGCAGAGATTCTGAGAAGATGTGGATTGGCGACATGTCCCTCTGATGCAGTTAATGAGATAAAAGATATCTGTGAGTACATTTCACTATATCCGGGAGGGAGAGGATGTGTAAGAGATGTTATAGAGCAAACCCTTAAAATTCAAGGTAAATGGTATACTGCCTCAGACGCTTATTCCGGATAGAATTGCCATATGTTGTTACAAGAACTCACTAAGAACCACACTATTATACTTGCCTCTTTATCTCCCAGAAGAAAGGAGTTACTGGAGGCTTTAGGAATAGAATTTTCAGTTGAATGCAACTATGATACTCCGGAAGACTTCACCTCAGAAATTGACCCTGAAGAGGTTCCTCAAATGCTCTCTCTTAGAAAATCCCTGGCCTTTAATAGAGAGCTTGCCGATAGTGAGATACTTATAACAGCTGACACTCTTGTGATTTGTGATTTTCGGGTTTTGGGTAAACCCGCTAATAGGGATGAGGCACTCTCTATGCTCAGTGATTTATCCGGAAAAAGTCACAAAGTAGTGACCGGCGTTACAATAAGAGGTAAGAAAAAGACTATGAGCTTCAGCTCCTCAACTAATGTCTTCTTTCGTGAAATGAGTGACGAAGAGATCGCTTTCTATGTAGATAATTATTCCCCCTACGATAAGGCCGGTGCATATGGAGTCCAGGAGTGGATCGGTATTACTGCGATACACAGAATTGAGGGCTCATACTATAATGTTGTAGGTCTACCGGTTCAAAAACTCGGTGATTCACTTAAAGAGTTTATCCTCTCTTAGGCTTGGAGACTCTCTTGATTCTCTTCATTACTATCGAAATCATATCTCCATCAACCCTTATACCTCCTTTGTCTGCAAGATCTCTTAATATCTCAACATAACACCTGCTCTCGTCATTTATTAATACAGCAATCTCTTCAATAGTTCTGGGTGATTCAATTAAAATTTCAATCAGTCTTCTCTCAACATCCGAATCAAAATCTCTTTTATTGCCGGCTCTTTTAGCTGCAATACAAATATCACAACTACCACAATTGTATGATTCACTCTGCCCGAAATAATCGAGGAGATATCTTGACCTGCATATCTTATCCTCCTTTACATATGAGATTACAGATTCTGTTCTTAAGACAAAAGAGCTCTTCCTCTCCTCATATTTTTTTTCTGAAATATATAAGCCCTTATCCTCAAGCCTCTCCTCAAGGAATATAAGCAGAGGGGATTTTGCGCCCGGGATATAACCAATTACACCCATTTTTGATAATCTAATCAGCATCTCTACTATAGCCGCCTTGCTGTTCCTTGTTATACGGGCAATATACTCTTCATCAATAGATACATACCCACCAAACAACCCTTCGTAAATTCTGAGCAATGATTTAATAAACGAGTCAAGAGACTCATTCTTAAGCTGCACAGAGTATAACTCGTCTCTGTTTACAGTAAACATAATTCTGGAGGGGTTATCAAGCTCCTCTGTCAGTTTTAGATACCCTTCACCCTCAAGATATTTAATAGCATAATAAACTCTGGAAGCGTGTAGTTTGTATTTAGTACAGAAATCTGCAAGAGAGAATCTTACAGCATCTCCTTTTCCGGCTCCAAAGGTATAATCAAAAAATTTATAGACCTTCTGGTAGATATCTCTTATAAAATCAATCTCAGGAAAAGTTACACTCACAATCTGCCGCAATCTCTTAACATCATTACTGTTCCAAAGCAAAACAGCATAAGACCTCTCTCCGTCTCTGCCTGCTCTTCCCGCCTCCTGAAAATAGGCCTCAACCGATTCGGGCATATCAAAATGGCAGACAAATCGAACGTCACCTTTATCTATTCCCATACCAAATGCATTGGTAGAGACAATGATATCAGTATCTCCACCTCTCCATTCATCCTGTCGTAAAGCTCTCAGCTTTGCAGAGAGTCCGGCATGATATGCATCAGAGGTAAGACCCTGCGATTTTAAGAAGTCAGAAATCTCAACCGCGCGTCTTCTCTCCCTTACATATACAATCCCTGATCCCCTTACTGATTTCACAATCTTAAGCAGCTCTCCGTTTTTGTCCTCACTATGGCGAACAACATATGAGAGGTTATCCCTTTCATAACTCCCTTTTATAATGTTTGGAACCCTAAAAGAGAGTTTTTCCATAATATCGGTTGCAACCATGGTGGTTGCAGTTGCTGTTAGAGCAAGAAATGTAATTGGCCCTATCACCTCTGTAATCTCTTTAATTAACAGATATTCCGGCCTAAAATCATAACCCCATTGAGATATACAGTGAGCTTCATCTACTACTATAAAAGATATATTCATCTTTTGTGCTCTTACCCTGAAAATCTCACTCTTTATCCTCTCCGGTGATATATACAAGAATTTATAGTTACCGTAAACAGCATTATCAAGAGCGGTATCTATCTCTCGCGAAGTCATTCCTGAGTGTACTGCAAGAGCTTTTATTCCACGTGATTGCAAATTTTCTGTCTGATCTTTCATTAGTGCAATCAAAGGGGAGACCACAATACAAATCCCATCCATAATTAGCGCAGGTACCTGAAAGCATATTGATTTACCCCCACCGGTAGGTAAAAGAGCAAGGGTATCTATTCTCTCAAGAACAGAGTTTATTATCTCCTCCTGTAAAGGCCTGAACTTGTCATAAGACCAATATTT
>CAZCXB010000065.1:0-10312 GCA_964502485.1 uncultured Muribaculaceae bacterium
GCGTGAATCGAGAATTTCGCGGGCGTGTACATTACAAATTTCCATAATTGCTTTATTGTTTGATGTTAATTCTTTATTCTATTGAATGTTATATTCCAGTATGTTGGTTTTAGTCCCTAAGCATATACTCTACAGTACTTACAACCCTTACAGTCTTAATCTGTGGCGTATTGGCATCTCTGTCATTGATAGTGAACTGACCCTGACTGGCTCTTTTTATTTTCCCGAGTTTGCTCTGTGAGTCCTTTGCAAACTTCTCTGCTGACTCCCTGGCACTTTTAGTGGCCTCCTCTATCATTGTGGGTTTGATTTCATTAAGAAGAGTATAGAGGTACTGGGTTTGGTACTGGTAGTCTCCGGCAAGAAGTGCAACGCCGTTTTTAAGCAACTCCGACTGACTTGAAATTATCTTCATAACAAGATCGACCTTATCTGAAGTTACTGTAAGTACACTTGTAATATTGTACCTGTATGGAGATGGCTGGTTCTGATATCTCTCTGCACTCATATCTATAATTGATGGGGCAGATATTGTTATTTCGTTCTCTTCTAAACCTTTAGATTTGAGATAGTCGATAATCAACGAATTTTTATCATTGATAGCTCTGTACAGCTGGGTTAGATCATTGCCAATCTCCTTGTAAACAACAGGCCATATGACCCTGTTTGCAGGAACCTCCACCTCTGAAAGACCTTTTACACTCACAACCCTGTCGTAAGATTTAAAAGAGACTACAGCGCTTTTAATAAAGATCCCCAGGAATATGAGTCCCACCATTATGAAGAAACCCGTAAACAGTGATTTTTGATTAATGTTACTTCCCATATTTTTTGATTAAATTTGAAGAAAAATTTCACAACAACATTAGCAAATATCAAGCCATGAAAAACAAACTCAATTTATTGCCGTTAATTCTTTTAACCCTCTTTTTTGTCTCATCTTCCTATGCTCAGGATAACATACAATTAAGAGTTGTTAGGGGAAAAAGTGACACTGTTTTTACTCGGGTTCACTATATAGTTGGTGCGGCAATCCCCGGCTCCGTAATCACTATCAACAACCTGCCTGTTAAACAGTACTCTACCGGCTCTTTTGGTACCGAACTCATACTGGAGGAGGGAGCAAACTCAATAACGGTTAAGGCCGTATCAGGTGATTCCGAACAGATTGATACTTTTTCTGTCTATTTCAAAAAACCAATAATTGCCTCAACAGATCACCCTATGGTTTTCTATCCGAAACCTGTAATAAAGACAAAAAAAGGGGCATATCTCAATTATGGAGCAGGTGCAGATCGTCTTGGCGGTGCAAAGATAAATTTTTTAGCCGAAGGAATCAAGATGGAGCTTATGGATTCTATTAACAACCTCTACAAAGTGAGATTGTCAGAAAACAATTATGCCTTTATCCCAAAACAGTTGACCGAGAGACTCCCTTTTGGAGTTGCTCCATCTTTCTCATTGACAGGTTCATGGAGTGTTTCAAATATTGGAAAGGCAGACAGGATAAGAGTATCTCTCGAGAACAGGCAACCTTACACTATCTACAGAGAGCTACATCCCAATAGAATCGTAATTGATATTTATGGTGCTCAGTGTAATTCAAACTGGATTACTCAGTATTTAGATCTTAAGGCTATTGAGTATGTGCACCTTCGTCAGATCTCATCCGATATCTTCTCTGTTATTATTCAATTGAAAGATAGTTTTAGTTGGGGATATAGTGTTGACTATGTGGGGAATTCACTTGATATTACAATTAAACACACTCCTGATGCAATTGCATTGACATCGAGACCATCTCTTAAAGGGCTGGTAATAGGCGTTGACGCAGGTCATGGAGGTTCAGCTTCCGGAGCTGTCAGTCCATCAGGAATAAAAGAGAAGGATCTCAACCTTACAATGTCATATATGTTAAAGGATGAGCTTGAGAAGAGGGGCGCCAAAGTTGTTATGAGCCGCAGTGAGGATATTGATGTTGCTATGCAGGAGAGATTGGATATTTTTAAGAGAGCCGGTATAGACCTTATGTTGTCTATCCATTGCAATGCCGGTGGAAATCCTCTGAGACCTATGGGAACCAGCACTTATTACAGGCATATCGAGTATAGGGCACTTGCTGAGATTATCCTTAAAAGACTTTTAGAGTTGGATCTTCCTAATTTCGGTCTGGTGGGGAACTTCAATTTTTCGCTGAATTCACCTACAGAGTTTCCGACCGTATTGGTTGAGACTCTTTTTATGAGCTCACTGCCGGACGAAGAGCAGCTCTCCGATGTGAACTTTCTTAAGGAGATGATGGTTAAAGTCACAAAGGGTCTTGAAGATTACGTAAAAGAGGTAAAAAAGGGCGGAAGATAATCCAACAAATAGACAGGGTAAATTATAGATGGTATTCAAATTAGCGTCAAACTTTAAACCAACCGGAGATCAGCCGGAAGCGATAGAACAGCTTGTTAGTCATGTTAATGACGGCATTAATGCTGTTACATTACTGGGAGTTACCGGTTCGGGAAAGACTTTTACTATGGCAAATGTCATAGAGAGAGTTCAGAGACCTGCCCTTATCCTGAGCCATAACAAGACTCTTGCCGCTCAGCTTTATGGAGAGTTTAAGGCTTTTTTCCCGGATAACGCTGTAGAGTATTTTGTCTCCTATTACGACTACTATCAGCCGGAGGCATATCTGCCTGTAACTGATACATATATACAAAAAGACCTGAGTATTAACGATGAGATAGAGAAGCTTCGACTCTCTGCCTCAAGTGCTCTTCTCTCAGGAAGAAAAGATGTTATTGTAATCTCAAGTGTATCTTGCCTTTATGGTATAGGTAACCCTGAGGATTTTCACGCCAATACTATTAAGATTGTTTGTGGCGAGTCTCTATCAAGAAGCAAGCTTCTCTACTCTCTGGTTGAGAGTCTCTACTCACGAAATGAGAGTGAGTTCAAGAGAGGGGTATTCAGAGTAACCGGAGATACAATTGATATCTATCCGGCCTATTCCGACAATGCGGTAAGGGTAATCTTCTTTGGTGATCTAATTGAGAGCATTGAGTTGTTTAATCCTCTATCCGGAGCTCTTATTGAAGAGCTTAACGAGGTGTCTGTTTATCCCGCAAATATCTTTGTTACAACAAAGGAGCGTATGAAGGGTGCAATAGTACAGATTCAGGATGATATGCTCAAGCAGTACGAATACTTTATGGAGATAGGTAAAGTGCAGGAAGCAAAGAGGTTGAAGCAGAAAATCGAGTTCGATCTGGAGATGATAAAGGAGATCGGATATTGTTCCGGTATTGAGAACTACTCCAGGTATTTTGATGGACGCAAAGCAGGGATGAGGCCGTTTTGTTTGATAGACTATTTCCCGGATGACTTTATCACTTTTATTGATGAGAGTCACGTGACTGTTTCTCAGATAAGAGCAATGTACGGAGGAGACAGATCACGCAAAGAGACCCTTATTGAGTACGGATTCAGACTACCATCTGCAGCTGATAACAGACCTCTTAAGTTTGAGGAGTTTGAGAATGTGATCAAACAGAGGGTTTTTGTAAGTGCAACCCCTGCAGATTACGAGCTATCTGCCTCAGAAGGGCTTATTGTTGAGCAGGTTGTTAGACCTACAGGTCTGCTGGATCCTCCTATCGAGGTGAGACCAACAAAGAATCAGATTGATAATCTTTTAGAGGAGATTAGAATCAGAGCGGAGAAGGATGAGCGGATTCTTGTTACTACACTCACCAAACGTATGGCAGAGGAGTTAGATAAGTATCTTTCGAGGATAGATATCAGGTGTCGTTATATACA
Source organism: uncultured Muribaculaceae bacterium (assembly GCA_964502485.1). Classification (GTDB taxonomy): domain Bacteria; phylum Bacteroidota; class Bacteroidia; order Bacteroidales; family UBA932; genus Bact-08. The sequence continues at coordinate 3,814 of CAZCXB010000065.1, forward strand.
CTCAGATGTTGATACTTTAGAGAGGGTTGAGATATTGGAGGATTTTCAGGAGGGAAGATTTGATGTACTCATTGGTGTAAATCTGTTGCGGGAGGGGCTCGATTTGCCTCAGGTATCTCTTGTTGCTATTCTTGATGCCGATAAGGAGGGTTTTCTAAGATCGGCCAGAGCTCTTACTCAGACAGCAGGACGGGCTGCAAGAAATATAGATGGCAGAGTTATTATGTATGCAGATACTATTACCGGTTCTATGAAGAGTACCATTGACGAGACTGAGAGAAGAAGGAGAAAGCAACAGGAGTACAACAAAGAGCATAATATTACCCCAACTCAGATTGTGAAACAGGTACGGAACGTTCTTGGTAGGGTAAAAGAGTACTCTCCGGATACACTTGAACAGAACCCTCTTCTTTTGGACCCTGTTATGGCTGCCTTTAAACCGGATGAGATAGAAAAGGCCATTCTGGCAGCAAAATTGCAGATGGAGAGTGCTGCAAAAGATCTGGACTTCATGAGAGCTGCAAAGTTCCGTGATGAGATGAATGCATTGAAGCGCCTTCTTTTATAATTTTAATTTTACTGTTATGTTCTCTCAAAAGATGGAGAAGATTCTGCAATCTTCTGCACAGCAAGAAAGAGAGTGGGTTTGTAAATCTCTTATGATTGCATCATCACTTCTTGCAGATGAAAAGCGAAGCGATGGTACTCCTTTTATTGACCATGTTCTTGCAGTGGCAGAGATTGTTGCTGCAGAGCTGGGGCTTATGCCGGCAGCTATCTCTGCCGTTTTTCTTCATGAGGCATCAAGAAAGGACTACTCGGTATTAGAGTCAAACAAGAAGGAGTTTACAGCTGAGATTATAGCTATAGCTGAGAGTCTTAACAAAATATCCGAGATTAAGCCAAAAGACACTGGTCTTCAGGCAGAGAACTACCGAAAGCTTATTGTAAGTTACTCCAGAGATCCAAGGGTAACCCTTATCAAGCTTGCAGACAGGCTTGAGGTGATGAGAAGTCTTGATATCTTTCCAAAATCCAAGCAGATAAAAAAGGCAACCGAGACACTCCTGTTATATGCACCTCTGGCACATCAGCTTGGGCTCTACAACATAAAGAGTGAACTCGAAGATCTTTCGTTCAGGTATAACGACCCGGAAAACTACAGACTTATAACAAACAAGCTTAAAGCAGGAGCACAGGAGCGTAAGCGGCTTACAGATATTTTTGTAAAGCCGATTGAGACTGATCTTAAAAAGGGAAGGATAAAATATACCCTCAAAAGCAGAACAAAAAGTGCCTACTCCATCTATAAGAAGATGCAGATACAACAGATACCATTTGAGTCAGTGGCAGATCTTTTTGCAATAAGGATAATTATTGACTCAGAGCCGGAGAGAGAGAAGGAGCTCTGCTGGAAAGTATATTCTATTGTTACCCAAAATTATACACCTGATATTAAAAGACTCAGAGACTGGATCACGGTACCTAAGGAGAACGGATATGAGTCTCTGCATACTACTGTAACCACAAAGGACAAACATGTTATTGAGGTTCAGATAAGGAGTGCAAGAATGGATGATATTGCAGAGAGCGGGTATGCAGCTCACTGGTCATATAAAGGGGTAAAGAGTGAACATGGTCTAACATCATGGCTGGGTGGGGTAAAAAGATTGCTTGAGAGTGGAAATATTATCAACTCCTCTTCGCTGTTTGATTTTGCTATAGATGAGATTTTTGTATTTACCCCGGATGGAGATTTGAGAAGATTATCTGCTGGGGCATCTGTGCTGGACTTTGCATTTGACATTCATACAAATTTGGGTATAAGATGCTCGGGTGCTAAAATTAACGGTAAGCCGGCCTCAATCAGAGAGCGACTTAAGACCGGAGATGTTGTTGAGATTATAAGCAGTAAAAACCAGAAGCCATCTGTGGATTGGCTTAATTATGTAGTCTCATCCAAAGCAAGGGCCAAAATCAAACAAAAGCTGAACGAGGAGAATACAAAGAGGGCAGACGAGGGCAAAGAGCTACTGGAGAGACGTTTGAACAATTGGAAACTCGAATATAGCGATGAGATTATAGTCTATCTTTTAAAACACTATAAATTCAAGACTGCTTCTGAATTATATGTTGCACTTGCCACAGAGGTAATTGATATTGCGCAGATTAAAGGGGTACTCTCCTCAAGGGATAAGGAGAGTTCAGAGCCAAAAGAGATCCCTTTTCTGCCTCAACACAAGACAGATAAGGTGGCTTCCACAGCCTCGAGCGATTATCTGATAATTGACGAAAAGGTTAGCAATGTGGGATTCAAGCTCTCCAAGTGCTGTAATCCGATATTCGGAGACGAAGTTTTTGGCTTTGTAACTATCAAAGAGGGGATAAAGATTCATAGAATTAACTGCCCGAACGCTGCCAGACTCTTTGATAACTACCCATACAGAATTCAGAGAGTAAAATGGCGCGAGGGATCAACCGGACACAGTTTCCAGACTGCGTTGCGTATAAGCGGATATGGAGAGGCTGCAACCGGACAACAGATTATGGAGGTTATCAACTCACTTAATATATCTTTGCGGCAGTTTTCAATCTCAGATCAAAAGGGCAGGCTGGAAGCGAGGATGCAGGTATCTGTATCCAACAATCAGCTATTGGATAAGCTAATATTTAATCTGCGAAAGCTTAAGGGTATAAAATCTGTAAGCAGGATTTCTATTTAATGAGAAAAGATGTCAGAAAGTAAAAAAAGAGATAACAAAATCAAGATTAAAGGGGCCAGACTCAACAATCTTAAAAATATTGATATTGATATTGAGAGGGATAGGCTTGTAGTCATAACGGGAATCTCCGGCTCAGGAAAATCAACATTGGCCTTTGATACGCTATTTGCAGAGGGGCAAAGACGATTTGTAGAGAGTCTCTCATCATTTGCAAGGCAGTTTCTGGGTCGAATGTCCAAACCGGATGTGGATGATATAACCGGAATCCCGCCGGCAATCGCTATCGAGCAGAAGGTTAACACAAGAAATCCCCGCTCAACGGTAGGTACAAGCACCGAGATTTATGATTATCTAAGACTTTTATATTCAAAATCAGGAAAAACATACTCTCCCATAAGTGGCGAGGAGGTTAAAAGAAACTCTGTAACAGATGTTATCGAGTATATAAAAACGCTTCCCGATGGGGCACCACTATATATACTTACTCCAATCGGCTGGGAGAGCAAGGATACCAGAACAGAGCGTCTTCTCTCTCTTAAAGAGGAGGGTTTCAGTCGTTTGTATAACAATGGAGAGCTTATTAAGATAGATAGTGCTCTAAATGGATCATTTGACCGCGAGAGTGGAGTCTATCTTCTGGTTGACCGGTTAATCAACGATAGGTCAGAGGAGAATGAGAACCGTCTATACGACTCACTTCAGACCGCATTTGCCGTTAAAAGAGGAATAGGAAAGGAGAGAGAGAGTCTTATAATAACAACCGGGAAGAGCACAGAAATGAGGAGCTTCTCAACAATATTCGAACACGACGGTATTGTGTTTGAAGAGCCCACCGAGCTTCTATTCAGCTATAATAACCCATTGGGTGCCTGTCCTGTCTGTTCCGGATACGGGAAAATTGTAGGCATAGATGAGAATCTTGTGATACCTGACCCCGGTCTGAGTATCTATCAGGATGCAGTTGCCTGCTGGAAAGGTGAGAGTATGAGATCTTTCTATAATGAGCTTATCAACACATCTCATAAATTTGATTTTCCTGTTCATAAACCCTATAAACATCTGACAGAGGAGCAAAAACAGCTTTTGTGGAGCGGCAATAGCCACTTTACAGGAATAGATGAGTTTTTCAAGATAATAGAGTCAAATAAGTATAAGATTCAGTTCCGCTTTATGTTAAGCAGGTACTCCGGAAAGACAACCTGCCCCGAGTGTAAGGGTAGGAGGCTGAGAAAGGAGGCTCTCTATGTTAAGATCGGGGGTAAAAATATTACGGATCTGCTTGATATGAGTATATCCGATCTGTACCATTTCTTAAATAGTCTTGAGTTAAGCAGTTATGATAAGGTGTTGTCTGAGAGAGTATTAAAAGAGTTGACAGGTAGATTGCGTTGTATGATCTCTGTAGGACTTCCCTACCTTACCCTAAACCGACCCTCTAACTCTTTAAGTGGTGGAGAGAGCCAAAGAATCAATCTTGTAAGCTCTATAGGGAGCACCCTTGTAGGCTCTCTATATATTCTGGATGAGCCCAGTATAGGACTTCATCCCAGAGATACCGCTCTACTGATAGATGTATTAAAAGAGCTGAGAGATCTTGGAAACACCCTCCTTATTGTTGAGCATGACGAGGAGATTATGAGGGCTGCAGACGAACTGATTGATATTGGACCCCTTGCTGGTAAATTGGGTGGAGAGCTTGTATTTCAGGGGAAAATTGAGGATGTTATAACTTATGAAGATTGTAAAAGGAGTCTGACTCTTAAATATCTAAAAGGTTTTGATAAGATTTCGACACCTCTTCAAAGGCGTACATGGAGTAACAATATAGAGGTGAAAGGGGCATATGAGAATAACCTCAAGGATATTGATGTGAAGTTCCCATTAAGAGTCTTTACTGCTGTTACCGGTGTCAGTGGCTCCGGAAAATCTACACTTGTGAAGAGCATCCTCTTTCCCGCTTTGAGCAGAAGAATAAATCAGTTTGGAGATAAACCGGGACTCCATAGCGAGCTGTGTGGTGATATATCAAAGATAACATCGGTTGAGTATATAGATCAGAACCCGATAGGGAAATCTTCACGCTCAAATCCGGCTACATATCTAAAGGTCTATGACGAAATCAGGCGTCTCTACTCCGATCAGCCATACGCAAAGGCAAACAAATACGGCCATTCGCACTTCTCATTCAATATTGATGGAGGGAGATGTCCCGAGTGTCAGGGAGATGGTATAATAAAGATTGAGATGCAGTTTATGGCAGATGTTCAGATGGTTTGTGAATCTTGCTCCGGAAAGAGGTTTAAGCCTGATGTTCTTGAGGTCAGATATAAGGGTAAGAATATAAATGATATTCTCAATATGAGTGTAGATGAGGCCATAGATTTCTTTGGCTCACAAAAGGAGCAGATGGCACAGAGAGTTGCTGCCAAGCTTATGCCACTTCAGGCAGTAGGTCTCTCCTATGTCTCTCTCGGACAGAGTAGCAGTACTCTTAGTGGCGGTGAAAGTCAGAGAGTTAAACTTGCATCATTCCTGGGAAAGGAGAGTGGAAGTGAATCAATACTCTTTATTTTTGACGAACCCACGACAGGTCTTCACTTTCATGATATTAAGAAGCTTATGGACTCCTTTGATGCTCTCATTGCAAGAGGTCACTCAATTGTTGTTGTCGAGCACAATATGGATGTGGTTAAGTGTGCGGACTGGGTAATCGATTTGGGTCCGGAGGGTGGCGAGAGGGGAGGCGAGGTTGTATTTGCCGGCACTCCTGAGGAGCTGGCAATGTGCAACAGGAGCTATACCGGTAAAGCGCTTGCCCGAGTGCTAAACGGATCCGATAAGGTAGTTAGTGAGCAGAAACAGTAGTCTGGTTCTGTTTACAAGTACCGGATAGTTGATGAAAAACTTGACATCTGTGTGCTTGTAGGTGTGCATATGTATTCCCGATGTAAAGAGCATAGAGGGTATTCCCGCCTTCGATAGGTTGTACTGGTCTGATGTCTTCAAAAAAATCTCATAAAAGGTTGGACTTTGGTAGAATGTGTGGTCGATATCTATATTAAGGTCATAGAACCTGTTAAGAGATTCGAGCGCACTCTTTATACTCCCTCTGATTTTTGAATCTGCAACATAGAGTAGGTAGTTATCGTTACTTCCAGGAGGGGTAAAGGTGCAACCTATCTGATCTATATTGATATTGTACGATATTTTTGAGGGGTGCACAGGGAGATTTTTTGAGAAATATTCCGAACCGGCCATACTGCTCTCCTTGGCATCGAATAGAGCGAAGATGATATTCTTTCTTGGACCCTCTCTCTTTAGCCTCATCTCTGAGAAGATCTCTGCAATGGTTAGAAGTGCAGAGACCCCGGATGCGTTGTCATCTGCTCCGTTATAGACTCTCCCTCCTATGATCCCAAGATGGTCGTAGTGAGCAGAGATAAGGATATACTGATCGGAGTAGTATAGTGAGGGGATCACTCCCACAATGTTTCGTCCTGTGATTTTGCTACTGTCATCAAGAGTTTTAACAGGAAAGCTTTGTGTAAAAGTGGTGCTGTAAAAAGGGATCATCCCCATTCTTTTAAACTCCTCTCTCAGATAAGAGGAGACAATCATACTTCCGGGAGTACCGGTAAGGCGGCCTTTAGTGAGGTCATCTGCAATAAAAGAGAGGGATCTCTCCAGAATCACTTTGTCTATCTTATTTGAAAAATGGGCTAATCCGGTAGTTTGTGCAGTGGCAACGGCTGATAATTGCAGGAGCAGGAAAACAA
>CAZCXB010000066.1:0-10038 GCA_964502485.1 uncultured Muribaculaceae bacterium
GTTTAGAGGATATTCACCTCTAAACTTCTCTTCTTTAAAACATTCACTGAATAATCTATTCTCTCTGAATATCCTGAATCTGGGACTGCTCTTTCATATTCTATCAGCAGTCATTATTTCAATTATTATTATTACTCTGATTTAGGATCCGGTTAACAGCATTTACACATTTACCCCGCTTTAACAGGATCCTGTAAAAGCGGGTTTTTTAATCTTTATACTATCAAATAAGAAATTAAATAATGAGACCACTCAGAAGCGCTAAATCAACCACAGGAAACAGAATGGCAGGAGCTCGCTCTCTATGGCGGGCAAACGGAATGAAAGAGACGCATTTCGGAATGCCTGTTATAGCAGTAGTAAACTCTTTTACTCAATTTGTGCCCGGACATATGCATCTGCATGATATTGGTCAGCAAATTAAGGGTTTTATCGAAGAAGAGGGGTGTTTTGCAGCTGAATTTAACACCATTGCAATTGACGATGGAATTGCAATGGGTCATGATGGAATGCTCTACTCTCTTCCTTCAAGAGATCTTATTGCAGACAGTATAGAATATATGTGTAATGCCCACTGTGTTGATGCAATGATTTGTATATCAAATTGCGACAAGATAACTCCGGGAATGATTATGGCAGCATTAAGACTTAACATACCTGCAATATTTGTCTCAGGAGGAGCTATGGAGGCTGGTATCTCAAATGGAGTCAGCTGCGATCTTGTTGACGTTATGGTTAAAGGTGCTGCTTTGGATACTGACCCAAATGAACTTGCCGATCTTGAATTGAATGCATGTCCAACCTGCGGTTCATGTTCCGGTATGTTTACTGCCAATTCTATGAATTGTCTTACTGAGGCACTTGGGCTTGCTCTTCCCGGCAATGGAACTCTGATTGCTACTCATACAAACCGTAAAAGAGTATTCAGAGAAGCAGCCTCAATACTGATTAGAAACACCAAGGAGTACTATTTCGAAGGCAAAAGTGAGAGACTGCCCAGATCTGTTGCATCAAAAAGCTCATTCCTGAATGCAATGTCGTTAGATATTGCAATGGGTGGCTCTACAAACACTGTTCTTCATATGCTTGCTGCAGCAAACGAAGCTGAGGTCAGCTTCTCAATGAAAGAGATAGATACTCTGTCGAAGAGAATTCCTGTTTTATGCAAGGTTTCTCCAAATGGGAAATATCATATGGAAGATGTAAACAGGGCAGGAGGTGTTATAAGGATTCTTGGAGAGCTTCTAAGGGGAGGCTTTATTGACCCGATGGTAACTCGTGTGGATGACAATACATTGGGTGAGACAATCATAAAAAACGATATAATGAGCAGAGAGTGTACCGGGGTTGCTGTAAAGAGATACCTCTCTGCACCCGGTCTTAAGCGGAACTTTGTTTTGGGTTCTCAAAACAACTACTACAGGACACTGGACAAGGACTCTGTTAACGGTTGTATAAGATCTGTAGATAGCGCCTATCACAAGGATGGAGGAATAGCTGTCCTTTTTGGAAATATTGCAACAAGAGGCTCTATAGTAAAAACTGCCGGAGTTGATGAGTCTCAACTCAGATTCAGAGGAAAAGCGGTGGTATATGAATCTCAGGAAGAGGCCTCTGCTGGAATTTTAAATGGGGAGGTTACCCAAGGAGATGTGGTAGTTATAAGATATGAGGGGCCAAAAGGTGGGCCCGGTATGCAGGAGATGCTCTATCCCACATCCTATCTTAAATCTGCAAACCTGGATAAAAGTTGTGCACTTATAACAGATGGTAGGTTCTCAGGAGGATCATCCGGCCTATCTATAGGTCATATCTCTCCGGAGGCGGCATCCGGAGGGACAATAGCACTTATTAGAGATGGGGACTTTATATCAATTGATATCACAGAGAGGAGTATAAACTTAGAAATATCAGAAATTGAGCTCAATGAGAGAAGAGAGATAATGGAATCTTGCCGGGCTGGTGCATATAAACCATCAAAGAGGGTTAGAGAGGTTAGCCGTGCATTAAAGATCTATGCAATGAATGTTTCATCAGCAGATCTTGGAGCAGTAAGGTTAATTGATTGAAAAAAAATAGATTATTAAAATTTATCATAAAAATGAAAAACGACTATTTGAAGGGCACTGAGGTTCTTATCCACTCTCTGTTAAAGGAGGGTGTCGATACAATTTTCGGATACCCCGGAGGAACAATAATGCCACTATATGATGAGTTATACAGTTATAAGAGTAAGTTAAATCACATTTTGGTCAGGCATGAACAGGGGGCGGTCCACGCCGCAGAGGGATATGCAAGAGCAAGTGGAAAAACAGGAGTCTGTATAGCAACAGCAGGACCGGGAGCAACAAATCTAGTTACAGGAGTTGCAGACGCACTAATGGATTCTACACCGATTGTCTGTATAACTGCACAGGTAAATGCAGATAAATTAGGGACAAATTTCTTTCAGGAGGCTGATACAATTAGCATCACCATTCCGGTTACAAAATGGAGTTATCAGATTACATATGCAGATGAGATAGAGGAGATTATCTCAAAAGCATTCTATATTGCCCGTACAGGAAGGCCTGGACCTGTTCTTATAAGCTTTACCAGAAATGCACAGGTCGGTTCGACTAATAACTATAATAAAGAGTATTCACCATATAACTTTATGTGTTTTATAAGAGAGAAATTATCTGACTCTACCGTTAAACTTGCTGCCTCGATGATTAATAACTCCCAAAGACCCTTGATTATAGCAGGTCAGGGCGTTATTCTTTCGGGTGCAGAGGAGGAGTTGTGCAAGCTGGCAGAGAGAGGGAATATTCCGTTGGCATCTACACTTATGGGTCTCTCTGCAATACCAACATCTCATCAACTTTTTGCAGGTAACGTTGGGATGCATGGAAATTTTGCTCCAAATAAGATGACTCAGAAGAGTGATCTCATTATAGCAATTGGAATGAGATTCAGCGACAGGGTCACCGGTGATACATCACGTTATGCTACTGAAGCAAAGATAATTCACATTGATATTGATAAGGCAGAGTTCAATAAGACCATTAAATCTACCCTTCAGATTCATGGAGATGCAAAGGAGGTATTAAGTGCTATTATGCCATACATCCAATACTCAGAGAAGAGAGATTGGCTTGAATTTAAAAAAGAGTGCATTAGAGAGGAGATGGTTTTGGTTATTGATAAGGTTATCAATCCAAAGAGTGAGAGAGCAATAAGTATGGCAAAAGCGGTAGAGACTATTGCCACACAGAGCAAAGGTGATGCGATAATTGTAACTGATGTGGGTCAGCATCAGATGTTTTGTGCAAGATATTCCAGGTTTAATAAAAGTCGAAGTATGATAACATCAGGAGGATTAGGCACAATGGGGTTTGGGTTACCTGCTGCTATAGGAGCAAAATTTGGTGCAAAGGAGAGGGTGGTTATTGCAGTTTTGGGTGATGGTGGTTTCCAGATGACTATGCAGGAGTTAGGAACAGTAATGCAAAGTGAAGCAGATATTAAAATTGTTGTTCTTAATAACTCTTTTCTGGGGATGGTTCGGCAGTGGCAGGAGCTCTTCTTTAATGGAAGATACTCATCTACAAAAATGGAGAACCCTGATTTTATTAAAATTGCACAATCATACAATATATCAGCAAACAGAGTTGACAAGCCTGCTCTCTTACAGGATTCTGTAAGGGAGATGCTTAGTCATAAGGGTAGCTTTCTGCTTGAGATAGTAGTTGAGAGAGAGGAGAATGTATACCCGATGATTCCATCCGGCGCATCACTTGATGAGGTATTATATTAATCTTTTAACAATATTAAAAACATGAAAAAAGAGTACATCGTAGTTGCATTCGTTAACAATCAGATATCTGTACTTAACAGAATCACATCTGCCTATCTTAAAAGACATATCAATATTGAGAGTCTTAATGTATCTGAATCCTATATAAAAGGGGTTAGCACGGTGGTAATATCTGCGATTACATCAGCAGATGAGACCGAGAGGATTGTTAATCAACTTGGGAATGTTATTGATATCCTCAAGGTTGACTATTTCTTACAAGAAGAGTTGATATATAAGGAGATGGCTCTTTACAAAATTCCATCCTCAATTCTAAAAGATAAGATAGAGTCAGACTATATACTTAACCACTCAAATAGTAGGATAATTGAGGTTGGGAAGGAGTATCTGATAGTTGAAAAGTCGGGATCGCGAATAGAGTTGGAGAAGCTAAAGAGCAAACTGGAACATAAAAAACTTCTTGAGGGCTACTCCAGATCGGGGAATGTAGTCTTGCACAGAGAGTATCTTCCTGATCTTTTACATAATGTATCATAAGAGAGAGTATTAACAAACAATAAAATAGTAAAATGGCAATAATGAATTTTGGCGGAGTTAGCGAAAATGTAGTTACCCGTAAAGAGTTTCCACTGGAGAAAGCTCTCGAGACTTTAAAAAATGAGACTATCGCAGTGATTGGTTATGGGATTCAAGGTCCCGGTCAGGCTTTAAATTTAAGAGATAATGGATTCAATGTAATAGTAGGTCAGAGAGACAACTCAAAGAGCAGAGACAAAGCTATCTCTGATGGTTGGGTACCCGGTGAGACACTATTCGATATAGAAGAGGCGTGTAAAAGAGGTACTACTCTTCTTTATCTCCTCTCCGATGCCGGACAAATCGAGTTATGGCCTGTAATAAAAAGAGAGCTGACCAAGGGCAAAACACTATGTTTTTCTCATGGCTTTGCCATAACCTACAGTGAGAGAAGCGGTATTATTCCACCTGCTGATATAGATGTTGTGCTGGTTGCACCTAAGGGATCAGGGACATCTCTAAGAAGGATGTTTCTTGAGAAGAGAGGGCTCAATTCAAGTTATGCAATATATAATGACTACTCCGGAAAGGCATTCGATACTGTTGTGTCATTGGGGGTAGGAGTTGGTTCGGGCTATCTCTTTGAGACAACTTTTGAAAAAGAGGTCTATTCCGATCTTACCGGAGAGAGAGGGAGCCTTATGGGTGCGATTCAGGGTATTTTTTCTGCACAGTACCAGGTTTTAAGAGAGAATGGACACTCTCCATCCGAAGCATTTAACGAAACTGTAGAGGAGTTGACACAAAGTCTGATGCCCCTTGTTGCAGAGAATGGTATGGATTGGATGTATGCTAACTGCTCCACAACTGCTCAAAGAGGAGCTTTAGATTGGTGGAAAAAATTTCGCGACGCCTCCTTACCTGTTTTTAAAGAGCTGTACGAAGAGGTGAAATCCGGAAGAGAGGCTCAGATCTCTATAGATTCGAACGGAGCTCCTGACTACAGAGCAAAACTAGAAGATGAGTTAAGGGATCTGAGGAGTAGTGAAATGTGGCGTACCGGTGAGGTTGTGAGGTCTCTAAGGCCGGAAAGGGGATAAATTATGTCTTACTATCCTAACTTAGATGATATAAGAGGGGCTTCGGATACCTTAAAGGGGGTGGCGCTTCGAACTCCTTTAATTAAGGATGAGAACCTATCCCAAAGGTATGGAGCCAACATAGTGCTTAAAAGAGAGGATCTTCAGAATGTTAGATCGTATAAAATAAGAGGTGCATATAACAAAATATACTCTCTCTCTCCTGCAGAGAGAGAGAGAGGTGTTGTTTGTGCAAGTGCAGGTAATCATGCTCAGGGAGTTGCATTTTCGTGTAACAAGCTCGCAATTTCTGGCACGATATATATGCCGGAAACTACACCTAAGCAGAAGATTCAGCAGGTAAAGATGTTTGGTAAAGAGTTCATTAATATCGTTCTGATAGGAGATACATTTGACTCAACAAATTCTCATGCTTCACTTTTTTGCAAAGAGGCCGGGAAAACATTTATTCACCCATTCGATGATCCCTTGATTATTGAAGGTCAGGCAACTGTAGCCATTGAAATCCTTGAAGAGTATTCAGAGGAGATCGATTATCTCTTTATACCGGTAGGAGGGGGTGGATTAGCATCCGGTGCAGGCTCAGTCTTTAAAAAACTTAGTTCAAAAACAAAAATAATTGGTGTTGAGCCTCTTGGAGCACAGAGTATGAAGGCCTCTTTCGATAAAGGTATGGTCACAGAGTTGGATGATATTGACCGATTTGTAGATGGCGCTGCAGTAAAAAGGGTTGGTATTTATACTTACGATATTTGTCGTACTGTTTTAGATGAAATAGTTGCTGTACATGAAGGTGCAGTTTGTACAACAATACTCGAGCTATACAACAGAAACGCAATTGTTGTAGAGCCTGCCGGAGCTCTCTCAATAACTGCCTTATCTCTTTTTGAGAAGGAGATAAGAGGGAAAAATGTTGTTTGTATACTAAGCGGCAGCAACAACGATATATCTAGAACAGAGGAGATTCGGGAGAGATCTCTTCTATACGAAGGTGTTAAGCACTACTTTATAATTCGGTTTCCTCAACGTTCCGGTGCTCTTCTCGCATTTGTCAACAACGTTCTGAGACCCGGTGACGACATAACACACTTCTCATATTCCAAGAAAACAAACAGAGAGCAGGGTCCTGCACTTATAGGCGTTGAGCTCTCCGACTCATCCGGATTTGATTCTCTTATTCAAAGGATGAAGGATAACTCAATAGTATATGAATACATTAATAACAAGCAAGATCTGTTTGGGTTTTTAATTTAATAACACTTATTTACCTTAAAATGAAAATAGCCGATAATTCACCAATGGGGGAGAAGCTCTCCTTCGCCTATACCAAGACAAACACTATTATATGCTCACATTATAAAGATGGAGTGTGGGGACCAATTGAAAGCAGAAGAGATGATAATATAACAATAAGTGCACTATCCGGATCGCTTCATTATGGTATACAAGCATTTGAAGGACTAAAGGCCTATAGAGGTTCAGATGGATCTATCCGAATTTTTCGCCCATGGGAGAATGGCGCAAGACTGAAAAGATCTGCGGATTTCCTTGGTATTGCATCTCCTGATATAGATATGTTTATCGAAGCGTGCAAAAGAGTTGTCATCGAAAACGAGGAGTTTTTACCATCTTATGAATCAAGAGGTACACTTTATATACGACCATTTGTTATAGGAGTATCGCCTCAGATAGATCTTGTAAGCTCTACAGAAGTACTATTTATTGTTGCTGCTATGCCTGTTGGTTCATTTGCCGGAAGTATTAATAAACCTGTAAAGGTACTTCTTGCAAGAGATCATGACAGAGCAGCACCTTTAGGCACCGGCTCCTATAAGATTGGAGGTAATTATGCCGCCTCACTTGTTGCCGGAATGAAGGCAAAACAGGAGGGGTATGCATCATTGCTCTATCTTGATTCAGCAACTAAGAGTTCTGTAGATGAGTTCTCTTCTGCAAATTTCTTTGCAATCAAGGGGAATTCATATATTACTCCCGAATCAGACTCTATTTTGCCGTCTATTACCAATAAATCGCTTATGCAACTTGCATCTGATCTTGGATTAACTATTGAGAAGCGTGTTGTAAAGGAAAGTGAGCTGAGCACATTCGATGAGATGGGTGCATGCGGAACAGCCATTGTGATAATGTCTGTAAGTGAGATTTGTGATCCTTTGAATAATATTGTTTACAAATCTTTATGCGGTAGCAATATTGCACCACTCTCTATGAAACTCTACAAGAGATTGACCGGTATTCAATTTGGAGAGGAGAGTGATATTTACAACTGGTCTCTTGTTATATAATGGATGTTAAGTAATAGTTTAGCTTTTTTCTTTACTTTTGCAGATTATATATAATTATCAAATAATGGCAGAAGCTAAGAGTAGTGAATATAAGTATATCGATATAGAGAAAATCATCAGCGAAAGAGATGCCGGACTTCTTAACAAACTACCTAAATTTATAATCAGAATAATTTCAAAGATTATATATCAGGAAGAGGCCAACACTATTATTAACAAATATTCAGATTCATCCGGTTCAGAATTCCTGGAAAACCTTATCAGCGAGTTTGATATCAAGCTTGAGATAGATGGTATCGAAAACCTGCCCGAGAACCCGAAATGTTTTTTTGTCGCAAATCACCCTTTTGGATTTGTTGACGGATTGATACTAACATATATAGTCTCTGGTAAATACGGAGCTCTTAAGGCTATTGCAAACGACGCCTTTATGTTTGTACCACAGCTACATCCCTTTATTGTCGCAGTTAATGTATTTGAAGGATCTTCCAAAGAGTACCTTAGAGCCCTGGAACAGACGTACGGTCAGCTAATCCCGATAACCCACTTCCCGGCAGGAATAGTTTCGAGACCACTTCATGGAAAGATTCAGGACTCTGCGTGGCAGAAGAGTTTCATTACAAAATCCATCTCATACGGCAGAGATGTTGTTCCAATCTTTTTTCACGGTACAAACTCAAAGCTTTTTTACAGAATAAATAGAGTTAGGAGGTTCTTAGGTATAAAGGCAAATATCGAACTTATGTTGCTTCCCAGGGAGATGTTTCACAAGAGGGGTGAGACAATAAAAGTAACTATCGGAAAAGTTATCCCTTATCAAAGCTTCGATAAAACTTTAACACATCCTCAATGGGCTCAAAAAGTAAGGTCTTCTGTTTACAATTTAGCCGATTTATAAATATTCCTGCGTTGCAATTGCGAAACTTTGCGTTGCACAATAAATTGTAAAATATTATAGTACAGAAATATAATCTTTAATAAAACGCAACAATGCGTTGCAATGTTGTTTATTGGTCATTATTTAAACAATCTGCTTTACTTTTGAATTACGATATTGTCAAAGTAACACAGACCAATATTAGTTCTGATTAATAAAAATTTTGCACAGATAGTTTTGAGGTTAGTCGCCGCATTTATCAGATCTAATATTGGTCTTTGATTTTTTAAAAACAAACCATTATGAATCAATTCGCAAAGAGTCGTTCAATGAAGTACTTGATTGCGATGCTTTTTTTTGTACCTATCTTCTATTTTTTTGCATATGCATCTTCGGTTACCGTAATCACATATACAATAAACACTACTAACTGTATAAAGTGCGGAACATGTGAAGCAAGGGCAGATCACTCCATCGACATGGATAATGATGGTTATCCATATTGGATTAATGGGCTTAATATATATCATATTCGTTTTTTAAGTGATCCTCTGCCAATTTACGTTGACGACCTTGATTTAACGGTAAGTGACTGCCCAACTGCATCTATTACCAAGGGAACATTTGAGAAACAAAAGCGTCCGGACTCTTTGAGCAATTAGATTAGAGCAGAATCAAGAGAATAAAAAATTACTATATTTGTGGATGCACAGGCTTGTCCACTTATATCTAATTTCATTATTATTATTCTCCTGTTCAGTTAGTGACAGTGAGCAAAATACCATTTCAAAAAGGCTCTCTCATTGGGATAGCCTGGCTTTAAACAACCCTCACTTTGTAGAGGATTCTATTATTTCTATTAATCGTCACAATCTTTCCGATAAAAACAGGGCATATTATACCCTTCTATCTGCTATTGTGAGTTGCAGAACAGGATTTTCTTTAAATAATGACTCCGCAGCTATCAAAACAATTGATTGGTATAGATCTGAATCTGATTATCATAACTTATGCCGCTCTCTCATTTTTGTTACAGGCGCAAAATACAATGAGATTTATTTTCTGACAGACTCTATTAAGTCGGCCTACCTAAGTGAAGCAAAATCATTGATTGAACAGAGGGTTGTAAGTGATCTATTATCAGAAGCTTATTTATATAAGTTTCTTGCTTATAATTCCATAATGAGTGTTGTAATGAAAAAATCAAGGGGTGGAATAAGCATGAGTTTAGCTTCTGAGGAGAACATAAACAAAACTGTAAATATTTTCACGAATCTTGGGCTTCACAGAGAAGCTCAACTTACACTTTTAGATCTTACTAACATTATATCATCGGTTTATGAATATGATAAAGAGTTGGAAATTCTTAATAAAGTTGCCGCCTACAATGAGATAGATCCTGATATTAGATTTACTCTTAACCAGAAGTTTGTTTATTATTAC
>CAZCXB010000067.1:0-10002 GCA_964502485.1 uncultured Muribaculaceae bacterium
GCGGTAACTGATCTGATAAATATTTACAAAACATTGGCTAAGGAGTTGGATTAGAGGCTATATTATCTCAACATCTAATGACGGAATCCACCCCTGCCTTCCGTCAGAGAGCTCTACTCTTGTCCACTCTCCGATTTTCTCTTTCAGCCCTACTTTAGTCCCCTCATGAAGAATAAAGAGAGTGTTTCCCGACACATCAGGAGAGCTCTTTACAGTACTAACCGGAGCAAGGACAATTGCCTCGTTTTTATTGTAGTAAGATCTCCTTTGATTCATTGCAAAGAGAGACAGTACTATACCGATTAACAACGAAAACATAGAGAGAAAGAAAGAGATCTTTCTAACACCGGGATTGGGACCATATCTGAAATTTAACAGCAGTAGTGCAGTTACTACAAATAGAATAAGTGAAATATAGGTCCAGGTATCTCCTGACAACATATAGTTAACATCCTTGATCCATGTCTTTAAAACAAACTCAGGTAGCTCATCAATTTTATCGATGGTAAAATCCCTTGCAAGCTTCAGGTTGTGCTCAATATCCTTGTCCGAAGGATTTAGACGAAGAGCCCTCTCATAGTAGAGAATTGAACGACCCCACTCCTTACGTTTGAAGTAACAGTTAGCACTATTATAGAAGAGAGGTTCCGAGGCGTAACCCAACTCCTCAATCCTAAGATAGTACAGAAGTGCTTCCGAGAACTCTCCCTTAGCATAAAGTGAAGTAGCAGATTCCCATAACAGGTCAATATCCGATATTGATGCTGCTGAGTTATCCAATAACAAAGTCTGCTCTGTAGCGTCATCTCTCGCTATGTCAGCCTCAACACCTGCCGATACCTCATCTGCATAAGCTGCAGGAATAGATATCAGAAAAATAAATAATATAATTAACGATCTTTTCATCTCTTTAAGGTCTCATTATATATGATTGCATCTAAAATCACAACTCCATCCTCGATATCAGGTTCATTGACCTGCTGTAATTTAACTCCATCTCTCCTCCAGCAGGGTCAGGGGCATATCGGGCATATTCACACTGCTCAAGCAGAGAGAGTAACTCCTGGGTATGCTCCGGCTTTACACTCATTTGGTCTAGGGATAACTTGATTTTTTCCCTGGAAAGATCTACTAATGATAAGTTTAATTTATCAGAGATATACCCGAGAAGAGCCCGGTGAAGCTCTTCATAAAAACCGGTAGTCAGCCCCTGCTTTAACAAAGAGTCGGCATTTTTTAGTCTGGTTTTTGCAACTTTATTTGCTCTTCTGTTTTTAGCACCTGCCACATCCCTGCCCCTTTCAACCCTCTTTGAGAGAATTTTTTCCACTGCAAAGAATAGGGTTATCAGCACTATAAGTGATATAAAGTAGCCGGCAGATGCAAAAAAGAACTGGCTTCCTCTCCTAAGTTTATGATTTTTGGTATTGATATATCTAATATCATCGGATACACTTCTGACTGCCTGCTGATTGACTCCAAGAGAAAGAGCATTTCCACCAGTAACTCCTCCACCTGAATCTCTTCCTACTTTTAATACATTATCCTGAGATTTAAGGGTGATATATCTCTTTTGTGCAATATCATAGTAGGTAAACTCCACTCCCGGAATGGTATAAACACCCGGGCCACGTGGTATTATCGGGAACTCGAACTGTTTACTCCCCGAGGCACCCCCCGACCCTCTGCTGCTGTTATTGCTGATCTTGGTGTCGTATACCTCAATACCCGATGGGAAGTCTACCTTTGGTGTCTCGATAAGATTGATGTTTCCTGTTCCACTTACAGAGACTATAAAAGAGAGGGCTTCATTTGCATTAACACTATCTATTGATAGAGTAGTATTTAGGGTAAACTCGCCAACACCACCAAGAAATGAAGACGGGGCTCCGTCCGGAAGGGGATCTACTGTCACCCTTACCGCAGATGAGCCTACTCTCTTTCTCACTGTTTGATAGGATTCAAAAAAGTCATCAAAAACACTCCTTGAAGTTGACGAAGATGAACGAATCTGAATCTGGCAAATCATCTCTACAGGATCTATAGTAAGAGTACCGCTCTGTTGGGGTAATAGAAGATATCTCCTTAAAAGTGCAGCATCATATATCTTCCCATCAACATTTTCTCTCACAAACTCAATGTTTTGTGGAGTCTCTGTCTCTTGACTCCAGAATCCGTTAAAAGTAGGGAAGCGTACATCTTCAAAACCTACGATAGGAACTCTGGTATAGAGTTTTATAGTAGCTGTAAGAGGCTCTCCCTTCACAACCCGGCTTTTGTTAACAAAGACTCTTATAAAGAGGTCATCGCTACTTATACTGCCTGCCGCTGTTCCGGAATCACTCTTTGTACTCTTTTCTCTCTTCTCATCAGTTTTTACTACCTCTACTACAACACTTTGCGATGAGTAGGTTTTACCATCCACCACAACAGAAGCGGGTGGAATGGTGAACTTTCCCTCAGATGCTGGCTGGAGAATAAATGTATAACTAATCTGCAGACTCTCCGATCTTTTGCCGTTTATAATCTGAGTACTACTCATTCGTGACTGTGACGGACCGGCAAGCAGATCAATTCCTGTAAATGTAGGGGGATTAAATGATGAGGGCTCTGCATTAACGGTATATACCAGACGAAAACTCTCCCCGGACTCGACAACTCTCGGAACATCTACCGTAAGCGATGTCTGCGCAAAGAGGCTCACACCGGAAAGAAGAGTGGCTAAAGCCAGAATCACCTTTTTAAATCTTATAGAATCCATATTATCTTACCAATTTTTCTCTTTTTGTCTGCTTTGCATAACCTTTGCCTTCTCCTTCTCCATCTTCTCCTTTGTCTCCCTCTCCTTGTTCTGTATCGCCTGCAGCATCTGCTGTGCAGCCTGAGGAGTTATCTCAGGAGGGGGTTGATTCTGCTGCTTATCTTTATCCTGATCTTTGTTATCCTTATTATCTTTGTCGTCTTTATCGTCTTTATCGTCTTTATCGTCTTTATTATCCTTGTCATCCTGCTTATCTTGCTGCTCTTTGAGCATCTTTTGGGCATAGGCAAGATTTGCTTTTGTCTCCATATCGGATGGGTTTACACGAAGTGAACTCTTGTAATGATCAATAGCTTCACTATATTTTTTCTGCTCCAGCGAGTAGTTACCAAGGTTATGGAATACTTTTGAAGCAACACCCTCATTTGGGAGTGAGTCTGTCAGTGACGAGACAACCCTCTCTGCCTCCTGTGAATTACCTCTTTTATAAAGAGCATTCCCAAGGTTATACTTTGCAAAAAAAGATTCGGGATCCTTCTCAAGAGCTCTGCGATAACCCTCCTCAGCCCTCTCAATATCTCCCTTAGAGAAGGCTCTGTTTCCGGAACGTACATCTCCTCTGTCCGGTTGCGCCTTTGCAGTCATAGGAATAATCAGCAAAAGCACTAAAATATATCTTTTCGTTAACCTAATCATAAAACTGGTATTCAATTGCATTTTAAAAGATTTTAGTTAAAGAAGTTTCTACCTCTTCTATCGGTAATAAGGAACTCAAGGATAAGAAAGAAGAGGGCTATCCCAAAAAAGTACATATACTGCTCGTCAAAATCCTCAAAAACTACAGACTTAAAGCTCTGTTTGTCCATGTTTCTTATCTGCTCAACAATAGCTTCAAGACCAAAATCGCTGTTGCCCGCCCTCACATATCTTCCGCCACCGGCTTCGGCAACATCAATAAGTGTGCTCTCATCGAGTTTTGTAACAACAATATTACCCTCCCGATCTTTTAACAGCTCTCCGCTCTCCATAGGTATCGGTTTACCGGCATCCGATCCAATACCAAGAGTATAGACAACACTACCCAACTCCTTTGCTGTTTTGGCAGCTTCAGAAGGGTTGTCCTCATGATCCTCACCATCAGTTATCAGTATAATTGCCCTGCTATTTCCGGAGCTCTCACCGCTAAAGCTTTTTACAGCTAGGTTTATTGCCTCCGAGAGTGAGGTCCCCTGAACAGGGACAGAGTTTGTATTAATACTGTTTAGAAAGATCTTGGCAGAGACATAGTCGGTAGTAATGGGAAGCTGAACATATGCCTGGCCTGCAAAGACAATCAGACCTATCCTGTCCTCCCTAAGTTTATCGGTGAGTCTTGAGATAGCAAGCTTTGCCCTCTCAAGCCGGTTTGGAGAGTAGTCCTGAGCCAACATAGAATTTGAGACATCGAGGGCAATCATAATCTCTACACCCCTACCCTCTATCTCTTTAATGCGTGCTCCAAGCTGAGGACGGGAGATGCCTATAACAAAAAAGAAGATTGCTATACTCAGAATCACGAGTTTGATCCACCCCCTCGCTTTTGAAGCACCAGGCATAAGAGTTTCAAGCGTGATTCTCTCTCCAAGGGCCTCAATTCGTTTACGACGAACTCTTCTGTTAATCCCGTGAAAAA
Source organism: uncultured Muribaculaceae bacterium (assembly GCA_964502485.1). GTDB lineage: Bacteria > Bacteroidota > Bacteroidia > Bacteroidales > UBA932 > Bact-08. The sequence goes on from CAZCXB010000067.1 coordinate 4,434, forward strand.
TAAATAGAAAGGGGATTAACAAAATTAAAGTCAGATATTCCGATTGTGCAAATTGTATCATATAAGCAATATCTTTATGGTATTCTTCTTAAAACAAAAATTCTTAGAAAGAGCTCAAAAGCAAGCGCAAAGAGAGCTATAAGAGCATACTTCATAAACAACTCTTTATAAATAGGGAAAGAGTCAACAGTTGTTCTGCTTGTCTCCATCTTGTTAATCTCGCTATAGATCTCAAGCATCTTTGTGTTATCGGTTGCTCTAAAATACTTTCCACCGGTTGACTCTGCTATCTCTTTTAACAGAGCTTCATCAATCTCTACATTAACCTGCTGAATCTGCACTCCAAATGGAGTCATAACAGGATAAGGGGCAACACCCATGGCACCAATACCTATAGTATAAACTCTTACACCATAAGTTTTTGCTATCTCTACAGCCATAAGTGGAGCGATCTCTCCCCTATTGTTGACTCCGTCGGTTAATAGTATTATCACCCTACTCTTAGCTTGCGAATCTTTTAACCTTGCAATAGCTGTGGCAAGTCCGTTGCCGATTGCTGTACCATCTTCAATAAGACCGGTCTCCACCTCTTTCATAAGGTTTATTAGAGTTGCACGGTCTGTTGTAAGTGGGCACTGAGTAAAGCTCTCGCCTGCAAATACCACAATACCCATCCTGTCACTTGGACGTTGAGCAATAAACTCAATTGCAATATCCTTGGCAGCACTTATTCTATCTGGATTAAAATCTCTTGCCAGCATACTTGTTGAGACATCAAGTGCTAAAACTATATCAATACCCTCTGTTGATACTCTCTCGAAATCCTGTGTTGAGCGGGGTCTTGCAATTGATATTATAATAGCCGCTAAGGCAATAAAGCGCATAATATAAGGCAGATGCCTCGCATATTTCTTTAAACCTCCACCCTTACCTCTCCAGGGAGAGAGGGAAGATACGTGTAGTGTTGGTGATTGCCCCCTTATCTCCCTCCATATATAAAGAGCTAAAATGGGTATAAGCAGAAGTAAAAAGTATAAAAACTTTGGATATTCAAAAAACATAACTAAACTCCTCCCGTTATTTCTTCTTTATCGGAATCCTTTTGCTCAATCTGCTCCAGAAATGTAGCGTTTACAAAACGGACAGCAGATGGTACTGCCCCCTCACACTCCTCAATCGGTGCCGTATATTTTGCAAACTTTACAAGATCGGAGAGGTAAAAAAGTTCGCCAAGATCCTTGTAAATCTTCTTATCCATATCCACTTTGGAGAGATCCTTAAGAATCTCGTTAGATGTCTGCTCCATAGCCTGAATCATATAACGGCTCTCAATATAGGAGCGAATTGCCTCCGTAAGTTGAGTAAAGTACTCTTTTTGGTTTGTAAGCCAAAGCTTCTCCACTCTTAATCTCTCAAGTGTGCGAAGTGCAACAATATGAGGAGGGTCTATAACAACCGGCTTCCCAAAAAGAGACCTCTTCTCTCTTAGATTCCTTATAGCTTTGCTAATCAGATACCCTGCAAGAATAAGCATAAAAAGCAACCCAACCCATGGGAGAGCCTCTTTTACAGTGTAGGGGTAGTTCATCTGACCCTTAACATCGAAAGGTTTAAAGGAGTTTGTATCTATCTGAATTGTTGTAAACTCCAGCTTTCCCCCATCAAAAGAGAGTGTATCTGTCGTTCCGTCACTCTTTATACGATAAGCTGTAAAAGCAGGTAATGAGTAGGAACCACTGTCAAAAGATGTGACTGTTATCCTGCTCTCAACCTCTGTAAAATCTCTCCCTGTGACAATAGTATCGGTTTTTGGCTCACCAACTATCTCAAGGCCCGGAACCACCGGATTCTGAGGAGCAGGGAAGATAAATTTATCTCCTGCGGCAAGCTTTGTCCTAAACCGGAGAGTTGCCTGGTCGCCTATTAAAAGTGTATCTTTTATTACCTCATTCATAGCTGCTATCTGGTTTTAAACAGAGTTACAAGACCTTTAACATAGTCCTGGTTTGTGCCGATTGATACTGAATCAATCTTGTATTTTCTGAAAATCTGAGTTGTATGCTCCTGAACACTTCTGTTCCACTTAGCATAATAATCCCTTACAGAACGCCTTGAGGTGTCAACCCACATTTCACCGTTACTCTCGCTCTCCTCTATCCTAATCAAACCTACATCCGGCAACTCTCTCTCACGCGGATCGTAGACAGATATGACACAAAGGTCATGACGGCCTGCCGCAATCTTTATTGCATCTTCGTATCTTGGCCTATTATCTGCCCCTACATCAATCATATCTGAGAGAAGAAAAGCGGTGCATCTCTTCTTGATTGCATTGGTGAGAAATCTAAGTGCGCCTGAGATATCAGTCCCCTTTTCAGTTGGCTCAAGTTCAATAAGTTCGCGAATAATCCTAAGCAGATGGCTTCTACCCTTTTTTGGCGGGATAAACTTCTCTACCTTGGAGCTGAAAAAGAGAGCACCAACTTTGTCATTATTTGCAGATGCCGAGAATGAGAGAACTGCCGCAATCTCTGTAATAAGCTCCTTCTTTGTCCTGAAGGTAGATCCAAACCAACGTGATCCACTTACATCAATCATCAGCACTACTGTAAGCTCACGCTCCTCTTCAAAAACCTTGATATATGGGGCATTAAGTCTTGCGGTAACATTCCAGTCCATACTACGAACATCGTCGCCAAACTGGTACTCACGCACTTCACTAAAGGCCATACCCCTCCCCTTAAAAGCGGAGTGATACTCACCTGCAAATATCTGACGTGAGAGACCTCTGGTCTTGATCTCTATCTTACGAACCTTTTTTATTAACTCTTTTGACATAACTAAGGAACCTCTATTGCATTCATTATCTCTGTTATGATGTTCTCTGTGGTTACATTTTCTGCCTCTGCCTCATAAGTGAGACCAATACGGTGTCTGAGAACTTCGTAGCACACTGCACGTACATCCTCAGGAATTACATATCCTCTTCTCTTTATAAATGCATAGGCTTTAGATGCCATCGCAAGATTGATACTTGCTCTTGGTGACGAACCATAGGATATAAGCTCTTTAAGTTTGCCAAGGTTATAATCCTCAGGAGTCCTTGTAGCATATACTATATCAACAATATATTTCTCTATCTTCTCATCCATATAAACCTCACGAACAACCTCTCTTGCCCTGATTATATCCTCCGGTTTAAGAACCTTGTTCGCCTTTGGAAAGACTCCGCTGTTATTCATCCTTATGATGAGTTTCTCCTCATCTTTCTTAGGGTAATTAACTACCACCTTTAGCATAAACCTGTCTACCTGAGCCTCAGGGAGCGGATATGTTCCCTCCTGCTCAATCGGGTTTTGAGTTGCCATCACAAGAAATGGCTCAGGCAGCTTAAAACTGGTGTCACCTATGGTTACCTGCCTCTCCTGCATAGCCTCGAGCAGTGCAGACTGAACCTTTGCCGGTGAGCGGTTAATCTCATCTGCCAATACAAAATTTGCAAATATCGGCCCCTTTCTTATCTGGAACTGCTCGCTCTTTTGACTATAGATAAGTGTACCTATAAGATCGGCAGGAAGGAGGTCGGGAGTAAACTGAATTCTACTGAATTTTGCATCCACAATTGATGCCAATGTGTTTATTGCAAGTGTTTTTGCAAGTCCGGGAACACCCTCCAAAAGAATATGACCATTCGCAAGAAGACCAATCATCAGGTTCTCTACAAGGTGCTTTTGACCTACAATAACCTTGTTCATCTCCATCGTAATCATATCCACAAAGGCACTCTCCTTTTGAATACGTTCGTTTAGCTCTTTGATATTTACGGTTTCCATATAAAATGATTTAGTATTTTTGTATTTTCATTGCCACAATCTACAAATTTAAGATATTATAGTTATAATGCGGTTCTTTATTTTAATTTCATACAATGGCAGCTCTTTTTGCGGTTGGCAGAGGCAGATTAACGGTCCCTCCATTCAGGAGTCTCTCGAGAACGCCTTCTCTGCATACCTTAGGGAGAGAGTAGAGATAACCGGTGCAGGCCGTACCGACGCCGGAGTTCATGCTGTCAACTACGTTGCTCACTTTGACTCATGCAACCACACTCTCATCAAAGAGCAGCAAACTTTGATTTACAAAATAAATGCCATTCTGCCCATCGGGATTGTCTTACATAACATTTGTCAGGTTGCAGATGACTCTCATGCCAGATTCGATGCTGTCAGCCGAACATATAGATACTTTGTCCATACTGTAAAGAGTCCCTTTCTGAATGAGTATTCATCTCACTATCCATACCTGTTAGATATTGACAAGATGAACCTGGCAGCAGAATACCTTCTTGGCCAACAAGATTTTACCTCAATGGCAAAGCTTCACTCCGATGTAAAGAACAATATCTGCATAGTGACTCATGCAAGATGGGAATACAAAACACCTGAGAGTACCCCCTCAAATGAGTTTTGTTTTACAATAACTGCCAACAGATTCGTAAGAAATATGGTAAGAGCTATAGTCGGTTCACTGCTTGAGGTTGGTCGCGGCCGTGAAGAACCGGAGTGGATTGCAGATGTTTTAAAGCAGAAAAATCGCTGTGCTGCAGGCAGCTCTGTCTCCTCTCACGCACTCTTTCTTACAAATATCAGATATCCTTACGATCTGTTTTAAAAAAAGCTATATTTATACTCTAAATTTTTAAGGTTATGAAAAACGAAATGCATCAGAGCGCACCCGCCGGGGCAGTTTACGGCCTTGGCTTTATTGGCGCAGTTATCTACTTTATTATTCATGCGACAGGTTTCTGGAGCGGAGTTTTAGGGGTGGTTAAAGCAATAGTATGGCCTGCGATAATGGTTTATGAGTTGTTTAAGTATATGGGGGTATAAATAACCCTGTTTCCAAAATTTTCAATACCAAGCAAATTTAATCAAACATAATGTCCAAAGTAGATGTTAAGGGTTTAATTGTTAAGTCAGCTACAGATTTCTTCTCTAAACATGGTTTCAGCAGAACCACAATGGAGGAGATTGCAAAGAATATCCATAAAGCCAAAGGGGTTCTTTATTACTACTTTAAGAGCAAGGAGGAGCTTTTTAATGAGGTGTTAAAAAAAGAGCTTAGTGAGGTGAAATTTGAGTTGAGCAAGATTGTCAATAGTGAAGATGATTCTCTTACCATATTCGAAAACTATTTTTTAGCCCGTCTCAGATTGCTTAACAGTGCCATAAATTACCATGAGACTCTCAAAGCTGACTTTTTTGAGGAGTACCACTTTGTGAGAGATGTAAGGGATGACTTTGCTCAGTTTGAAAGAGAACAGCTTACCCGGATCCTCAATAAGGGCAAAGACGAAGGGTATCTCGAGGTTAAAAGTATAACATCTTCTGTCAACATTATTCTGATTGTGATCTCCGGATTGGAGAACCCCCTCTATCTTCAAAAAAAGTACAACGAGTACGAGAGCACAATTGAAGAGCTTTCTAAGCTGATAGTAAATAGTTTAAAATCTTTCAAGAAAAATATTTGACCAAATCATATAATTGGTCAAATATTTCCTATATCTTTGTAT